>JBFIMV010000342.1:0-3217 GCA_041611575.1 Desulfuromonadales bacterium
CGTGAGGCCGGCAAGTCAGTTGCGCCACCGGCCGCCGTGCCTGCAGGGGAGGCCGTGCCGACGGAAGAAATTCCCGCCGCCGGCGAAGCCGGTGCCCCGTTGATCCTCGAGACGCCTGCCAAGGTGCCGGCGAAACTCGCTTTTTCAGGCCCGGCTCAGGTCGCGACGGGTAAAGAGTTCGCCTTGGCCGTCGAGGTCAGGGACGTTCAGCAGTTGTACAGCGCACCGTTGTTCATCCAGTATGAACCTGCCGTCCTCGAACTGGTCAGTGTCAGCGAAGGTTCATTTCTCAAACAGAACGACAATGCGACGGTCTTCTCCAGCAGTCCCAACCGCACCACGGGACAGCTGATCGTCGGTTACAAACAGGGGACGGGAGGCAAGGGGGCCTCCGGCTCCGGGACCCTGTTCACCCTGAATTTCAAGCCGGTCACGACGGGTGAGACCCGGATAGAGATCAATCGTGTCAACTTCCGTAATCCGGAGGGTGTGCGGCTCGAGGTTGTCCCCGAATCGATCAAGATCGATGTACGTTAAGCCGGAACGAGAGTAAGCGATGATGAGACAGCGGGGTCTGACGCTGCTGGAGCTGATCCTGGCGATGGCCATTCTGGCCGTACTCGCGGCGGCGGTCGTTCCCATGGCGGAGGTGACCGCGACCCGCAGCAAGGAACTGGAGCTGCGACGGGCGCTGCGGGACATACGCACGGCGATCGATCAATACAAGGCGGATTTCGACCGGGCGGTGGAAGAGAAGAAGATTATCGCAGCGATCAACGAAACAGGCTATCCTGAAAGCCTGGAAAAACTGGTAGAGGGTGAAGACTGGGGCGGGCTGTATGCCTATAAACGCAAGTATCTCAGGCGTATCCCGCGCGACCCTTTTGACGCGTATGATGAAGGTTGGGGGTTGCGCGCCTACAAGGACGACCCGGACTCGACTTTTTACGGTGGTGACGACATCTACGATGTCTATTCCCAGAGCCTGCGCACGGCCCTGGACGGCACCCCATACAACACCTGGTGATCCCAAATGAGATTGTGGAAGCAGAAGCAGAAAAAAGAGCTTGGTTTCACATTGATAGAATTGCTGATCGTCATGTCGATCATCGGCATTCTGGCCAGCATCGTGGTTCCCAATTATCAACGCAACCTGATCAAGGCGCGTGAAGCTGTGCTGATGGAAGACCTATATCAGATGCGGCGGGCCATCGATGCCTATTTCGCCGACAATATCCGCTATCCGGAATCCCTGGACGACCTGGTCGCGAGCAAGTACCTGCGCGACATCCCGCGCGACCCTTTCACCGGAGCACAGGACACCTGGGAGGAAGTCGCTCCCACCCCGACCCTTGAGGGGGAGATCGCCGAGGGGGGGGTCGAAGATGTACGTAGCGGCAGCGACCTGGTCGGGCTGAACGGCGTCCCTTACCGGGACTGGTAACCCGGCATGATCCAGCTATTCAATGTCTGCAAGGCGTATCAGCGAGAGCAGAGCGCGCTGAACGATATCACCATCAAGATAGGCAAGGGCGAATTCGTCTATCTGACCGGGCCCTCGGGGGCCGGCAAGTCGACCCTGCTGAAGCTGCTTTACTGCGCCGAGAAACCGACACGCGGACAAATCCTCGTCAATGGGCGCAACATAACCCGTTACGGGCCGTCCCATATCCCCTCCCTGCGCCGCAATCTCGGCATCATCTTTCAGGACTTCAAGCTGCTGACACGTCGGACCGTCTTCGAAAATGTCGCTTTTCCGCTCGAGGTCCAGGGGCGCAAACGTTTCGAAATCGGCAAAAAGGTCTACCAGACGCTGAAAAATGTCGGCCTGGAACATCGCCTCAATCACCATCCGTTGCAATTGTCCGGTGGAGAACAGCAACGCGTCGCCGTTGCGCGCGCCCTGGTGGTCGATCCCATGATCCTGCTGGCCGACGAGCCGACCGGCAACCTGGACCCGGACGTTACCCACGACATCATGGAGCTGTTCAAGACGGCCAACGCGCGCGGAACGACGGTAGTCATGGCGACCCATGACCGCAGCCTGATCAGGGAGTTCCCGCGGCGTGTCATTTCCCTTGAAGCGGGACAGATTGCAAGTGACGGTCTGCCGTATGGTTTTGCATGAATCATTCGTGCCCTGAAGTGCCTGGAACTGGAAGAACCTGATGTTGCATCGATTCGGATATTTCATCAAGCGAGCCCTGCGCAACATGCTGCAGAGCCCGGTCTTGAGCCTGGCGGCAATCGCAACGGTTGCCGTCGCCCTTGCTTTGCTGGCTTTTTTTGCGATCGCGGTACTCAACGTTCAGCAGTTGACTGCATCATGGGGAGAGAACCTGGCCATTGTCGCCTATCTTGACGATGTCCCTGCCGGCGCAACGGTCGATGGTTGGGTCAAGGCGATTGGCAATTACCCTGAAGTTGCGGGTGTCTCCTTCGTTTCAAGGCGGGAAGCGGTCGAGCGATTCCGCAAGCGCCTCGGCACCGATGCCGACCTGATCGAAGGCCTGGGAGAGGACATCCTGCCGGCGGCCCTGGAAATCCGACTCCGACCGCAGCTGCGCACCGAACTGACCGTCACTTCCGTGGTCGATCGTCTGCGCCAGGAGTTCCGCTTCAACGACCTGCAATACGGGCAGGGATGGCTTGAGAAGCTGGAGGCCTTCCTGCTGCTGTTGAGAATCTCCGGCTCGGCCCTCGGCGGTTTTCTGGTCTTTGCCGCCCTGGTGATCGTCGCCAACACCATCAAGCTTACCCTATACGTTCGCCAGGATGAACTTGAGGCCATGGCGCTGGTCGGCGGCACGCCGTTTTTCATCAAATTTCCCTACCTGGTGGAGGGTTTGTTGCAGGGGATGCTCGGCGGATTGGCAGCCCTGGCACTGAGTTTCCTGGTCTTCAAGGTCGTCCTGCAGGACAGCCTCGGCAGCCTGCTGCTGATCACGGGTATCGACTCCATCCACTTCCTGCCGACGGTCTGGCAGTTCCTCCTGGTCGGATGTGGCGGCCTTGTCGGACTGCTGGGCAGCCTGTTTGCGCGTCGCAAGTTCGTCCGCTTCGGAGGGTCATGAACTGCCGGATGTCATGGAAAGAGATGGGCATCCTTTGCCTGGTCTTCCTGCAGCTGATGATCGCCCCTGCTGTTGCGGCCGGTGATGAACTGGATGAAAGTCGTGCATCGCTGGCAAAAATTCAGAAGCAGATCGAGGAAACG
>JBFIMV010000343.1:0-3216 GCA_041611575.1 Desulfuromonadales bacterium
ACCTCGGTCTGCAGGCGTTGGAAGGCGTCGGCGGATTCGTTGATCATCCTGGCAAGGACCACCAGCTCGTGGGCTCCCTCGGTGGTCACGCGATGGTGCGGGTTGGCCGCGGTGATCAGGCGGGTCTGTTCGGCCATGCGCAGGATCGGGATGATATAGGAGCGGAACAGGAAGCTCACCAGCGTGCCGATAAAGGCGATCAGGACCAGCGATCCGACGAAGGGGAAGGGGATCAGCTTGGGGAATAGTTCAGCGGCCAGTTCCTGCTCGGACGGTGGCAGGTGCAGGTAGGATGCGGCGAAACTGCCGAAGATGACACCGAGGATGATCGCGACAATCCCGAACAGGAATATCGAATACTTGACTGTAGGTGAGAGCCGGTCGGCAAGTCGCTTGTGCAAAATCTACTCCGCTGTGAGGTGTGCGTGTCCTGTGTCGATAATAGGGGATTTGTCGTCGTTCGTCCAACCTCCGGTGACAAAACTCCGCGCTCAGGTCTCTCTGTCCTCTTTGCACGCCTGCTTCAGGACTTCGGCCAGCTGCTGAGCCTCCCGGGTGGGACTGTAAAGGTCGACATCCGGCTTGGACAGTTGCATGCTGCGCTGCGGGCTCTGCGCGAGTTGCCGGACGCAGGTGGGAAAGGAGGCGTCATCGTAAAGCAGGCCATTGACCCCGTCGACAACAATCGCCGCATTCCCGGGGATATTCCTGGCCAGGATCGGCCTGCCGATGACGGTCGCTTCCAGCAGCGCGTTGGAGAGCCCCTCAGAGCTGGAATTGTTGATGATGACGTCGGCCTCGCGCATGGCCGATGCCATCGCTGTCGAGGGGATGACGCCGAGATAATGGGCCCACTCCCGTTCGGCCACCAGGCCCAGGAAACGTTCGGCATAGGTTGCGTCGAGGATTGGCCCGCAGAAGGCAACCACCAGCCGCAGGGCATCGGCATCAACGTTGTCGAACAGTTCCAGAAGCTCAATCAACCCTTTGACGGGTCGCACGCCCGCCGGGCAGAGGAACAGCAGTCTGTCGGCGGGCAGGTCGTGTTTGCGGCGCACATCGTAGGGCTCCGTGCCGAGGATGGTGCCGGCCGCCACATGTCGCAAAAGAGTGGCCGTCGAGGGGAGTCGTGAGACAAGTTCGTCCGCAAGCAGAGGGTTTTGATGCACGATGGCGGCCGCCTGATCGAGGATGCAGCGGATCAGCGGCGCCTGCTGCGGATCATTCAGCCCCTGGTTGACATCCGTTCCAGTGAGCATGACGACATGCGGGATGTCCAGGCCCGTGCTGATCTGCGACCAGGGAAGGCCGCTGCGGTAAGCGTGCAGCAGGAGAGTGACGTCCGGCCGATCTTCCAGGAGCGACGTGCGCAAGCCGGCCTCTGCCTGCAACGGGGTGTCGCGGATCGTCACCCGGTGTCCCAGTGCCGTCAAGCCCGCGCGGAAGCGTTCGGCGGAGATCCAGTTGCCGGTCGTGAGGTCCTGTCTCGGCACGACGATCAGGATGCGCATGCCAGCTCTCCGAAGGAGCAGAGGCGGATACTGCGCCTGTGGATAATGGCCCGAGCTTGCGGTGAACAGAGGGCACGCAGCTCGATTTCACGGCGGGGCCCGCCGAATTCATCCTCCTGCGAAGCTGCGTAGCCCGGATGCGTCATCAGCTCCCAGCGGCCGTCCGGGATCTCCTCGAGGAGATGACAGAGGCTGGCGGTATCCAGGCGGTCGAGGAGTGGCATCCCCCACAGGCCATCGGGTCTGAACCTGACCGATGACGTCTCTTCGCCGGTGGCCTGGATGGCAGCGAGCGAGCGATAGAGCTTCATCTCCTCGCCGAGGTTGCCGCCGGGGTCCTCATCGACCGGCTCTGCCGGCAAGGGCCGACGCAGGGCGCCTATGCCGTAGTGTTGCGCCAACTCCAGGATCAGCGTATTCAGGCAGGGAAAGAGTTGACAGTGCTGGTGGCTGTCGAGGTGATCCGGTTGCAGGCCGGCAGCGAAGACCCGTTCGATCTGCAGTGAAAGCTCCTGTCGCAGGGCCGACCGGTCACACGTCCCGTTGGCGAGGCACTGGCGCAACCGGGCCTTGCCCGGCAGGCGGCCGCAGGCATCCGTCAGGCCGGCTATCGGCCCGCTCAGGGCGAGCCCGTCCGCCAGGTTGAGATGCACGCCGACCGGCAGGCCTGCCCGGGCACAGAGAGTAACGGCCGAAGAGAAGGACGGCCCGTTGGCCAGCAGGGAGGCGCTGGTGACGATGCCGGAAGCGAAGGCCTCGAGAATCCCGCGATCACGTTCGGGGCCGCTCCCCAGGTCATCGGCATTGATGATAAGCTCAATCATGTCGGCATTGTAATACATCCCGCGGGAAAAGTAAGACGGGATTGGCGGCCGGCAGATTTCTTTTTGCGAAATGTCCGGCGGAGGGTAACATCTGTCGATATGCCAACGAAACCTTCACTTCCAAAGCAAAGACACTACGGCTGGGTCATCGTTCTCGCCGGGGGGCTGTCGATCTTCGCCTGTCTCGGTCTGGCGCGCTTCGCCTTCGGCATGCTGCTGCCGTCGATGCGCGAAGCGCTGGGGATGACCTACGACCAGATGGGTTTCCTCGGCACCGGCAACTTCATCGGCTACCTGGCCGGGGTCGCCCTGGCACCCCTGCTGTTGCGACATGTGAAGCCGCGCAGCCTGATCCCCTCCGGGTTGCTTTTGATCACCGTCTGCATGCTGGGGGTCGGCGCCGTTGACAGCTATCACGCCGTACTCATCCTCTATGCCCTGGTCGGTGTCGGCAGCGGCCTGGTCAATATCCCGGTCATGGCCCTGGTCGCTTTCTGGTTCCGCAAAGAGAAGCGCGGTCAGGCTGCCGGCCTGATGGTCATCGGCAGCGGCGTCGCCATCATGCTCTCGGGCGTGGTGATTCCCTATCTCAACGAGCGGTTGGGCGACGATGGCTGGCGCGCGGGATGGTTGGCGCTTGCTCTGTTGGTCCTGCTGGTTGCCGTTGCCGCAGCCCTCCTGATTCGCAACGAACCCGGGGACAAGGGGTTGTCTGCCCTCGGCCGGGACGGCGAGGCCGATTACGAACCTGCACCCGCTGGAAGCCTGTCCGGCGCTGCACGTACGCTGCTCCATCTCGGCGGGCTGTACGCGATTTTCGGGGCGACATACGTTATCTACGGCACCTTCATCGTCACCACCATGGTCGAGGAGCACGCCTA
>JBFIMV010000344.1:0-3195 GCA_041611575.1 Desulfuromonadales bacterium
CCCCCTCTGGCGGGAGACGACATGTCGCACGATCCCTCTCTGCCATCAAGCAACGATCATCCGGCTTCATCCCTTGCCGCGGCAGCTCACTCTACTTTACTACCCCACTTGTCTCTCAAGGCCGGCCTGACAGCGGTGCTGTCAGCCGGTCTTCTGCTTTTCGGCGCCAGCTACTTCAACGACCTGCTGGTACACACCCTCATTGAGCTGGCGAACATCATTCTCGCCGTCTCGGTCTTCCTGATCGGCTGGAACACCCGGAACCTGGTGCGCAGCCGGTTCTTCGTCATCCTGGCAATCGGTTTTCTCGCCTCCGGTCTTGTTGACCTCCTGCACACCCTGTCTTACGAGGGCATGAATGTCCTGCCCGCCGCCAGCGATGAGACCTCTGCGCAATTATGGATGATAGCACGCACGATCTCTGCGGCGGCCTTCCTCTTCGCCGCACTCAACCTCGGCCGCGAAGAACTCTCATCAGTAAAAAGCTGGCTGTTCGGCTTCCTGGGCGTCGCCGCCGTTCTCTGCGCCCTGGTCTGGCCGCTCAACCTCTTGCCGCCGCCCCACATTGAGGGGGTCGGCCTGACCTCTTTCCGGATCGCCGCCGAGTATCTCATAATCAGCATCCTGCTGATTGCAGCCATTCTGCTCTGGACCCGGGGTCGTAGGCACCTCAACCGGCACCTTGTCATCTCACTCCTCACCGCGCTCGGCCTGAACATTCTGGCTGAGCTCGTTTTCCCCCTGTCCCGCGACTTCAATGGCTATACGGATTTCATCAGTCACTACTTCAAACTGATGAGCGCCCTGTTGGTCTACTACGCCCTGATAGAAGGGACCCTGCGCTCGCCGTTTGTCACCCTGTTCAGAGACATGCGACAGTCGTACGAAGAACTTGACCAGGAGCTGCAAAGACGTACGGCGGCAGAGAAGAAGCAGGAAGCCTCGCATCGTGAAATCGCTTTTCTCTACCAGGTTTCACGTGCCATGCACCGGACGCTCAACCTCGACGAGTTGGCCCATATGATCCTGACGACGGCAACCATCGAAGGGGTTTGCGGATTCGAGCGCGCCACCCTCTTCACCGTCAACCGGCGGACCGGCATGCTCCAGGGGATGCTGGGAGTGACCCGGGACTCTTCGGGGCGATGGACGCACTCAGAGCAGGACGCTTTGCGGAATCGGCTGCTGCCCGACGAATCCGAGCGCGAAGTACAGCGGCTCTCACCCTACAATCAGCTGGTGATCAAACAGAGACTGCCCCTGGACGCTGCCGACAACGCGCTGGCCAGGGCCTGCCTGGAGAACCGTGTGGTGCTGGTCCCGGACCCCGCCGCAGAGACGGGCGGAGGTCGACGCTTTGCCGAAAGCCTGGGGCTCGGCCCCTACGCCTGCGCCCCGTTGGCCGAGCATGAGCAGCTGGTCGGCGGATTGCTGGTCGACAACCCGCAAAGTCTCAGGGAGATCACTCCTGAGCGTACGCATTTTCTCGAACTGTTTACCGGGCTGGCAGGTTCTGCCCTGAGCAATGCCGAGCTGGTAAAACGCCTGGAGCTGGCCCACGACGATCTGCGGGACGTCCAGGAACAGCTGATTCAAGGAGAAAAACTTGCTGTTCTCGGCGAGATGGCCGCCCAGGTCGCACATGAACTCAAAAACCCGCTCGTCTCGATCGGCGGATTCGCCCAGCGGCTCACGAAGCAGGAACCGGGTGATCCGCGAGCCACCGAGTACGCAGGCATTATCGCCAGAGAAGTACGTCGCATGGAAGAGATGCTCGGCAACATCCTGGCCTTCAGCAAGAAACAGCTGGTCTGCCTGGAACCCTGCGATATCGAGACGGTCCTGCAGGAAGTCATCTCCCTGGAGCGCGAACATTGCCAGCGTCAGAACATCAGCCTGCAATTTACCCGGAAATCACACCTGGTAGAGATCCTGGGAGATTGCCGCCAGCTGCGGCAGGTCTTTCATAACCTGGCAATCAATGCCCGCCAGGCGATGGCAAAGGGGGGTGTCCTGACAATCAGCGCCGGCATGGGGGTTTTGCGCGGCGACCAGGCGGTAGTCGTCGAGTTGGAGGATACCGGTGGCGGTATCGCGCCGGAAGTGATGCGCAACATTTTCAACCCGTTTTTTACGACCTACTCCAAGGGGACGGGGCTGGGGCTCTCAATCTCCCACCGCATCATCGCTCACCACCACGGCGAGATCGAGGTGATCAACGGCGAAAAAGGTGCGAGGTTCATCGTTTCGCTGCCGATTTCACCTCCACATGTGTCAGTCGTTGACAAGTACCGCGGTTTTTGAGTAAATTGAGCCCCACTTCGGGGCCGTAGCTCAGCTGGGAGAGCGATGCGTTCGCAATGCATAGGTCAGGGGTTCGATCCCCCTCGGCTCCACCAATAACAACGAAGGCCCGGACGTCATGTCCGGGCCTTTTTTCATTCATCATATCGTGACGAGGAACGCTCTCCGTGCGAATTCAAGCCATACCGAAAGCCCATAACAGCCCGATGACGACAAACACTGAGGGCAGGAGATTACCGACCGGCAGGCGTTTTATGCCCATCAGGTCGATGGCGATGGCGAGAATCAGCAGCCCACCGACGGCGTTCATCTCGGTGACCACCGCATCCGTCAGAACGACACTGGCCAGACCGGCGAGCAGGGTGATCGCTCCCTGGTAGATGAACAGCGGCACCACCGAAAAGAGGACGCCGATCCCCAGGGTCGAGGCCAGGGCAACCGAGGCGATACCGTCGAGGGCCGCCTTGGCGTAGAGGATGGTCGGCTTGTAACCCAGGCCGTCCTGCAAAGCCCCCATGATGGCCATGGCGCCGACGCAGTAGAGCAGGCTCGCCGTGACAAACCCCTCGGCAATCGAGCCGTGACCGCTGAAACGCTTCTGCAGTGATCTGCCGAAGTCCTCCAGTCGCCGCTCGATGCCGATCAGCTCGCCGGCCAGGCCGCCGAGGATCAGGCTGCCGATGACGATCATCAGTTGGCGGCTCTGCAGCGCAAGCTGCAGGCCGACCAACAGGACGGCCAGGCCGAGGCCCGCCATCAGGGTCTGACGGACACGCGCCGAGAGGAAGCTGCCGGCCCAGCGCCCGACCAGGCAGCCGCCGGCGATTGCGGCGACGTTGACGAGGGTTCCCTGCAAAATCATGACATGACCCTTTTCTGCACGAGAGAAAC
>JBFIMV010000345.1:0-3161 GCA_041611575.1 Desulfuromonadales bacterium
AGCCTCTGAGTTCATGCAGGACCAGCGAACTGACCGGACAGCTCTCACCATTGCTCGAAACCCGTGTCATCTGCGGCGGGCCGCGTCCCCTGAGGCTGGCGATCGAAGAACAGGACCTGCAACTGACCGGACGTCTGCTCGGCGCCCCGGGCATGTCCGAGAAACAGCTTCGCACACAGCTCGAGCCGATCCTGCCCTTTGCCAGATACCGGATCCTGCCGGATGATGAACCGTCAGCGGCACCGCAGACTGCGGCCGGTCCTCCCCCGCCGCACCGACTCGCCGAACTTCCCCTGCGTATCGGCAGCAACCTCTACTGTGCGGACGGCAATGCCCTGTTGCCCGAGATGGGTGCCGCCGGAGCAGCGTTGCTCGGCTGGACCCTCGCACACCATCTCGGCGGCGGCAGCCAAAAAACCAAAAATTGAAAAACACCTTGCAAACCCTGAATTTTCGTGTTAGAAAGCTTCGTTCAGAACGTACAGGAGGAAAAAACAATGGCGAACGTTTGTGATGTCTGTGGCAAGAAACCGATGACCGGCTGCAATGTCAGTCATGCGCATAATAAAACCAAGAGGGTCTTCAAGCCAAACCTGCAGAAGGTTCGGGCCGTACAGGATGGTTCCGTGCGCAACGTGAAGGTATGCACCCGCTGCATTCGTTCCGGAGCCGTACAGAAGGCCTGCTGAGGAACTTTGCGATCGAAACGAAACAAAGGGGCGACCTGGAACCAGGTCGCCCCTTTTATGTTTGGCGTGTCCGTGTTATTTCGCCACGGCGATCCAGTCGATCTCGATGCTCGCCCCTTTCGGCAGGCCGGCAACCTGCACGCAGGCTCTCGCCGGCGGGATATCGGCAAAACACTCGCCGTATATGGCGTTGACCGCGGCGAAATCGTTCATGTCGAGCAGATAGATGGTGGTCTTGACTATGTCCTGGTAATCGAGCCCCGAGGCATGCAGGACAGCGCGCATGTTGGCCATCACCTGGCGGGTCTGGGCCTCGATTCCGCCTTCGACCAGGACGCCGGTTTCAGGCACCAGGGGAATCTGTCCGGAATAAAAGACCATATCTCCAACCCTTACCGCCTGCGAGTAGGGGCCGATCGCGGCGGGGGCCGCCTTGGTTTCGATTTTCATCTTCTGCATCGTCTGTCTCCCTTTCCTGTTATTTCATCGGACCTTTATCCCAAACAAAGGCACTGCCACCAAGACACGAAGGCACCAAGTAAAACCAATATTTTCCGGATTATTCGACTCTTGTCACCTCGGCTACCGTGTGAGGTTGTTGTTATTCTCCAAGTCTTGGTGTCTTAGTGGCTAACTTATCAGCTAAAGAACCGATTATTCGCTCTTACCGAAGCGCAACCGCTCGACCTGCTGCACCCCCTTGACCTTCTGAATGGCGTCCATGATCCGCGTCAGGTGGTGCACGTCCTGCACATCGACCTCGAAATTATGGATACCGCGACCGTCGGCGACGGTGTAGACGCTCGCCCGCAGGATGTTCGCCTCGCACTTGGTGATCACCCGGGTGATGGCTGCCAGGATCCCCTTCTGGTCGAGGCTGTGCACGCGGATCCTGACGGACCGGGTCACGCCTTTCTGGCGGTTCCAGGAGACTTCAATGCGCCTCTCGGGATCGGACTCCAAGACCCTCGGGCATTCGCTGGCGTGCACCGTGACACCGTGGCCCTGGGTAATGAAGCCGACCACCTCGTCACCCGGCAACGGGTTGCAGCACTTGGAGAAGCGGACGAGAATGTCGTCGAGCCCCTGCACCTGGATGGCGTCGACCGGCTTCTTGCGAATCTTGTCAATCGCCTGGGTGATCCGGCTCGGCCGCGGCGGTTCAGTCTTGAACTGCTCGGGGATCAGGCGCGACAAGACCTGCCCGGAGGTCACCTTGCCGTAGCCGACCGCAGCGACGAGATCATCGAGTGTCTTGAATCCCAGCTCGGCAAGGGTGCCTTTCAGGCTGTCGAGGTTGGCAGCCCGATTGTAGCTGAAACCGTATTTGCGCAGGTCCTTTTCCAACAGGTCTCGCCCGAGTTCGAGACTCTGCTGGCGCTCCTGCTCCTTGACCCAGCTGCGGATACGGTTCTTCGCCTTGGACGTCTTGACGAACTTGAGCCAATCCTTGCTCGGCGTCTGGTTGGGCGAGGTGATGATCTCGACGATGTCACCATTCTTCAGCTGCGTCTTGAGCGGCACCAGCCGGCCGTTGACCTTAGCGCCGCTGCAACGCTGCCCGACATCGGAGTGGACGCTGAAGGCGAAATCGATCGGGGTGCTCTCCTTGGGCAGCTCCTTGACATCCCCGCCCGGAGTAAAGACGTAGACCTCCTCGGGGAAGAGATCGATCTTGACCGCGGACATGAACTCGCTCGAGTCCTTGAGCTCCTTCTGCCACTCGAGCATCTGCCGCAACCAGCCGAAACGCCGCTCATCGCCCCGGTTGGCGGCACGCCCCTCCTTGTACTTCCAGTGTGCCGCGATCCCCTCCTCGGCGACCCGGTGCATGTCGGCGGTGCGCAGCTGCACCTCCATACGCTGCCCGGACGGCCCGACCACCGTGGTGTGCAGGGACTGGTACATGTTCGCCTTGGGCATGGCGATAAAGTCCTTGAAGCGGCCGGGGATCGGTTTCCAGGTGGAGTGGATGACGCCAAGCATGGCGTAGCAGTCGCGAATCGTCGGCACGATGATGCGGAAGGCGATCAGGTCGTGAATCTGGTCGAGATCGATCTTCTGCTTGACGATCTTCTTCTGAATCGAGCTCAGGTGCTTGAGTC
This sequence comes from Desulfuromonadales bacterium, assembly GCA_041611575.1. Classification (GTDB taxonomy): domain Bacteria; phylum Desulfobacterota; class Desulfuromonadia; order Desulfuromonadales; family BM103; genus JBFIMV01. The sequence goes on from JBFIMV010000345.1 coordinate 2,795, forward strand.
GCCCCTGGACCTGGCCTTCAATGTTGTGCTCGGCAAGCGCCCCTTCCAGGTGCTTTTTCATGGCCGTGACAAAATTGTCGCGCTCGCGCCGGTGCTGTGCGACCCGCTTTTCGAGGTCACGGTATGTGTCCGCATCAAGATGACAGAAGGAGAGGTCTTCCAGCTCGCATTTCAACCAGCTGATGCCCAGGCGATTGGCCAGCGGGGCATAGATATCGCGGGTCTCCTGGGCGATGCGCACACGCCTTTCTTCCGGCTGGTGCCCAAGCGTCCGCATGTTGTGCAGACGGTCGGCAAGCTTCACCAGGATTACGCGGATGTCACGGGCCATGGCCAGCAGCATCTTGCGAAAATTCTCCGCCTGGCG
>JBFIMV010000346.1:0-3141 GCA_041611575.1 Desulfuromonadales bacterium
CGACTCCAAACAAAAGACCGTCAATGAATACGGGGCGACAGAAATCATTCCGTCGCCCCGCACGTCACTTGCCAACATCATCAACTGGCTACTTCAGCGCCCTGATCTTGTCCAGACTCTCCCGCAGCACCCCAAGCTTCTCTTCGGCGTCCTTCAGCTTGCCGCGATCCTTTTCAAGAATTTCAGCGGGGGCATTGGCAACAAACTTCTCGTTGGCCAGTTTCTTCGAGAAGAGATCGACGTCTTTCTGCACCTTGGCGATCTCTTTTTCGAGGCGCTTCTCTTCCTCGGCCAAATCGACAAGCCCGGCCAGCGGCAGGAGGATCTCGACCTCACCGGCAACCTGGGTGGCCGCCTGTTCGGGGCGGGCGATACCGACGCCGATGTTCAACTCTCCGACCTTGCCGAGCTGGCGAATGGCCATGGCCCCGGCCTGCAGCACGGCCACGGCAGCCGCTGTCTTGCAGTCCAGGACCGCGGCGATCTGCTTGCCGGGCGGTACGTCCATCTCGCCGCGCACGTTGCGAATCGCGCGCACGACGTCCATGACCAGTTCCATGCGCTCGGCCCCGGCCCGATCGATCGGCAGTTCAGCGCCATCGGGGTAGGTCGCCTGCATGATAGAGGCAGATGTCCGACTCCCCGGCAAAGCCTGCCAGATCTCCTCGGTGATGAACGGCATGATCGGGTGCAGCAGGCGCAACAATTGCTCAAGCACGGTAAAGAGAACGCACTGCACGCGGTGACGCGCCTGCGGATCATCGCCATACAGGGCATCCTTGGCCAACTCGATGTACCAGTCGCAGAAGCTGTGCCAGGTGAAGGCGTAAAGCGTGCTGGCCGTTTCGTTGAACTTGTAGCCTTCAAGGGTCTGACGAGTCTGGTCAATTGTCTCGGCAAGGCGGGTGAGAATCCAGCGATCGGCGTCGGACAGCTCCAACTGGTCGAGTTCGATAGCCGCAGGGTCAAAACCCTCGAGATTCATGAGGGTGAAGCGGCTGGCGTTCCACAGCTTGTTGGCAAACGCCTTGTAGCCGGCGATACGCTCGGTGGAGAGCTTGATGTCGCGGCCCATGGCGGCAAAGGAGGCCAGGGTGAAGCGGAAAGCATCGGCACCGAACTCGTCGATGACGTGCAGCGGGTCGATGACGTTCCCCTTGCTCTTGCTCATCTTCTGCCCCTGGGCGTCACGCACCAGCGCATGGATGTAGACGTCCTTGAAGGGTACGTTGTCCATGAACTTCAGTCCCATCATCATCATGCGGGCGACCCAGAAGAACAGGATGTCAAACCCTGTGACCAGGCAGGACGTCGGGTAGAATTTCTCCAGAGTCGCACTCTGCTCGGGCCAGCCCATCGTCGAAAAAGGCCAGAGGGCGGAGGAGAACCAGGTGTCGAGCACATCGGTGTCCTGCTGGATGTCTTTACTGCCACAATGTGAACAGCTGGTGGCGTCCTCACGGCTGACGGTCAGTTCACTGCAGTCCTCGCAATACCAGACCGGGATGCGATGTCCCCACCAGATCTGCCGGCTGATGCACCAGTCCTGGAGATTGAACATCCAGTCAAAGTAAGTCTTCTCCCACTGTTGCGGGACGATGCGGGTGTGACCGTCCTGGACCGCCTTGATCGCCGTTTCGGCTAGCGGACCGACCTTGACATACCACTGCAGGGAGAGATAGGGCTCTATGGCCGTTCGACAGCGATAGCATTCGCCAATGGCATTCTGATGATCGACGATCTTTTCCAGAAGACCCTGCATCTCCAGGTCGGCAACCACATTGGCGCGCGCCTCGTAGCGCTCCTGGCCGCAATAGGACCCGCCGTTCTCGTTGATGTTGCCGGAGGTGTCGAGGACGTTGATCAACGGCAGGTCATGACGCTTGGCGACGTCGAAGTCGTTGACGTCGTGGGCCGGGGTGATCTTCAAAGCGCCGGTACCGAACTCCTTGTCGACGTAACTGTCGGCAATAATCGGAATTTCCCTCCCGACCAGCGGCAGCAGCACCTTTTTGCCGACCAGGTCTGCGTAGCGCTCGTCTTCGGGGTTGACCGCGACTGCTGTGTCGGCAAGCATAGTTTCCGGCCGGGTGGTGGCGACGACAAGGAAACGGTCGCTGCCGACCACCGGGTAGCGCAGGTGCCAGAGGTGCCCCCGCTTGTCCTCATGTTCGACTTCGAGATCCGAGAGCGCAGTGTGACAGCGCGGACACCAGTTGATCAGGCGATTGTCGCGATAGATCAGGCCGTCCTCGTAGAGACGCACGAACACTTCGCGCACCGCCTTCGACAGCCCCTCGTCCATGGTAAAGCGCTCACGCTCCCAGTCACAGGAGGCGCCGAGGCGCTTGAGCTGCTGAATAATCTGGCCGCCGGATTCGCCGCGCCACTGCCAGACGCGATCGATGAATGCGTCACGGCCGATCGCATGGCGATCACTGCCTTCGGCGGCGAGCTGCTTTTCGACCACGTTCTGGGTGGCGATGCCGGCGTGATCGGTACCCGGCATCCAGAGGACCTCGCAGCCGCACATGCGCTTCCAACGGCAGAGGATGTCTTGAAGTGTATTGTTGAGGGCGTGCCCCATGTGCAGCACGCCGGTGACGTTCGGCGGCGGGATGACGATTGAATAGTGAGGTTTGACCGAGCTTTCATCGGCACGGAAAAAACCATTGGCTTCCCAGGTGCGGTACCATTTCCGCTCGACATCATGAGGCTCGTAGCCCTTGTTCAGGTTCGATTCCATCGGTGGTGCATCCTTCCGGCAGGTATTCTCGTAACGCGACTCAGTCAACGTCAAAAGGAAATGGGGATTTTAGCAATCCCCATTTCACAGGTCAATCGGTGGTCGGTGCGGCAGATCAGGCAGCAGCATCCTTGATCTTGCGGATCTCTTCACGGATCAACCCTTCGGCAAGGTCGGGAACGACCTCCCAGGCGACCCGTTCGAGAATCGTCCCGGCGAGCTTCTCGACCATGCGGCCGACGACTTTCTCGACAATGCGTTCGATCTCTTCCTCTCCAAGGGCTGCAGCGCGGGCCTCAACTTCGGCCGCACCGACGGCCTCCAGAGGTACAGCCGGCGCCTCAGGTTCGACAAAAGCCTCAGGTTCGACAAAAGCCTCAGGTTCGACAAAAGCC
>JBFIMV010000347.1:0-3127 GCA_041611575.1 Desulfuromonadales bacterium
ATCCAGGGGGGAAGAGGGTTGTTCAACGCTGCCCTGAGCGATGATCCGATTGCCCAGCGCCGCCATCAAAAACCATCGCCGCCTTATGTCGTGCGGATGCCTCTGACCCGGGAACGGCAGGTCGACGCTGGCGAGCAACTCGAACTGGAGGTGCTCTTTCTGGGCACCAGCATACCGTTAATCCGCGGCTTTATCGCCAGCCTGGAACATCTCGGCCGGCTTGGCCTGGTTGAAGGAGAAGGGCAGTTCGAGGTGTTGCAGGCCGTGAGCATCGGACTCGACCTGGCAGAAGAAGTCATCTGGCACCGCAGGGAAGCGTACGAGAGCCTGATGCCCGTTGTGGTCTCTCTCGACTGGTGGCTGGAGATGCAATTGCCGCAGCAGGCGCCGCTGACTCTCAACTTCACGACGCCGGCGCGGCTGATGGTGGGCGGCAGACCGCTCCGCAGGCCGCACTTTGTGCAGGTTTTCCCGTTCATCCTGCGACGGGTGACCTCGATGCTGCACGCCTGTTGCGGTCTGGAGCCGGTAGGCGACCCACGCCTGTTGTTGCAGACGGCCGGCGATGTTGAAGAGTTGTCCCGGGAGTTGGAGTGGCAGGATTGGCGTCCGCTCACCAATCGCGGACAGTCCGTCGGTGGCTTCGTCGGCCGCATGCACCTGGGTGGCGCGGCATTGGACGAGATCCTCTGGGTTTTGGCGGTCGGGACGCTTTTCGGCGTCGGCAAGAGTGCCAGCTATGGCGCCGGCGCCCTCGCGCTGAGCGCATGACGCTGTTGCTGTCAGGCAAATGCACGTTATAATTAAGGAAACGCTGTATTTTAGGAGGTGGATTATGTCAGACGCATGGGAAGAGCGTAAAAAAGCCTTGGAGAACAAATATTTTCATGATCTTGAAAAGGAGCTGATCGAAGGGATCAAGAAGCGGACGCACGAGAAGCTGACCAGGCAGTATTGCCGGAACCGTTGTCCGAAATGCGGCGATTCGATCGAGCCCATCGAATTCCGCGGCGTGCCGATGGACAGGTGTGGCAGCTGTGGCGGCGTCTGGCTCGGCCCGAACGATTTCAGGCTCCTGTCGGAAAAGGATCACCGTACCTGGTTTGACCGCTGGTTCAAGGAAAAGGTCGAGAAGATTGAAGACTGAAACGCTGACGATGCCAAGCTTGAGGAGCCTGCGGAATCAGGTGACATCATAAAATTATGTATTTCACCCTGATACGTAACATTCTGGCGAGCTTTCTGACCATTGCGGTCGGTTTTGTGCTGGTCTGCCTCCTTGCCATGTCGATCCTCGAGAGGGCCGCGGACCGGTTTGCCGCCGAGCAGGCGCTGGTCGGGGTCGGCGCCGCCACGACGGAGAGCATCGTTCAGGACGTAATCCGCACCGGGCAGACGGCTTTGCTGATACTCGGTGTTGCGGGTTTTGCCGGCGGACTGGTCGCCATGGCGTTTGCCGCGCACCAGGCCGCGCGCGTCATCAGGCGTCTGCGGCAGGCGACCAAGGCGCTGAGCAATGTCGTGCTGGATGAGGGGTCGCCGATCGATTACGAGACGATCAGCGACGGCCTTGATCGTGAAATCCGCGAGATGATGCTCAAGATCAAGGACAGCCAGAAGCGCTATCTTGACGCCAGCCCGTTGACGCATCTCCCCGGGAATATCGCCATCGAGCAGGTACTCAAGGGGAAGATGGACGAGGGGGAAAAATTCGCCCTTTGCTACATCGACCTCGATGACTTCAAGGCTTATAACGACAAGTACGGTTACGCCAAGGGGAGCGACCTGATCAAGATGACGGGCGAGATCATTTACCGCACCAAGGACCTCTACGCCGACCCGGAGGACTTCGTCGGTCATATCGGCGGCGACGATTTCGTCATGATCACCTCGCCGGAACTGGTCGAGCAGGTCTGTAAGGCGATTGTTTCCGAGTTCGACCGGCTGATTCCCGAGCATTACGAGGTTGAGGATCGTGTCCGCGGGTACATCGAGGGGGTCGATCGCTACGGCGTCAAGCGGCGTTTTTCGATCATGTCGATTTCGATCGCGGTCGTCTCGGACGTCAAGCGCGTGTTCCGTTCGCCGATTGAAATCGCCAGGGTCGCCGCCGAAATCAAGGATTACGTCAAGAGCCTCCCCGGCAGCAATTACCTCATCGACCGGCGCGAGACGACCCGCTGCGAACCCTGAGCGGAGCAATGCGGCACAGAAAAAAAGGCGGAAGGGAGTTCTCCCTTCCGCCTTTTACGTTCGGTATTGCAGCGAAGATCAGACCGTATCGTTCTCGCCGAACACCTGTGCGCTGAAAACGTAGACCTCGGCGTCGTCATCTTCCCAGGCGTTGGTCGGCAAACCGGCCTTGATGCAGGTCTGCTTGAGAAAGGTCTGGCGGTCCCAGCCATGCTCCGAAGCGACCTGCGGCAGGAGTACGCCGCGGTAAAAACTCTTCTCGATATAGATGCCGTGACGACCGACCTCTATTTCCTCGATGTCCTCGATTTTCTGCAGTGGTGAGAGAACCGATATCTCCAGATTGATACTGTCGAGATCTTCGTTCTTGAGAGGGTAGAAACGCGGGTCTTTCAGCGCAGAAGCCTGGGCCATGTGGGCGACTTCCTTGAACAGGGGAAGCTCCGACTGGAAGTTGCCGATGCAGCCGCGCAACTGTTTGTTCTGCTTTATGGTGACAAAACAGCCGTTGCGCTGGTTCAGGGCTTTCTCTTCGCGGGGTTCGACGTATTCCTTGCCATGCTGCACGCCTTCGACAATAGCCTGGCGGGCGATGGCAAGGAGGACCTGCTTCTCGTGGGCGTTCAACTCTCGGTCCACGTTTCCTCCGGGTATGAAGTGGGAGCAGTTGCTTGAAAGTGAGCCAATCATAGTGTTATGTGGGCAATTTTTCAAGACTTGTGATGCTGCAGAAACATTATTTGCCGCTGATCAGACCCGTGGATTGCAGTTCTCGGCTTCTATCCGGTCGAGGATGCAGTAAATCCCTTCACCCTTCATGCCGGGGCGGAAGCAGCCGTTGCATGAAATACAGGTGGACGGAACCGAGTCATCATTGCTCCAGGCATTCGGCAGCCCTGGTTCCCTGATCAGGGGGCGCGACAGGGAGAAGAGA
>JBFIMV010000348.1:0-3118 GCA_041611575.1 Desulfuromonadales bacterium
ACACATCGTCCGGGTCAGCAGCCTGGCCCTTGTTGTCGACAACGGTGTTATCGTAAAAGTCACCGAAAGACGCATAAGCGCCGTTCAGGCTGACGTCAACCACGTCGTAGAACTTCTTGCCGATGCGGGCCGCCACTTCGTAGCCGAGGGTCTTGCCTTTTTTGACATCGATATTATCGTCGTAGGCATCATCGGTCATGGCTTTGAAGAAGCCGGCACCCCAGTTGAAGTACATGTTGTTGGCAAAGTTGTGATTGCCGCTGGCAACCGCACCGATCAGACCGAAGCCTGCCTGTGAAGCATCGAGGCTCTGATAGTCTTCATTGTCAACGTTGGTGGCGTAGGGGTCGTTGAGGAACAGCATCAGGTTGTCGTTGTAATAAGCGTTGCCACCGAAGTTGCCCAACCAGGCGCCCTCTTCCTTGGCGTCGTCAGCTTCGCTGTAGTAGATCAGGCGCAGGCCGAGGTCACCGTTGCTCAAATTCATCTTGGCCTTGACACTGGCGGCAAGACCCTTGACGTCGGTATCGGGGCCGACAGTGGCGTTGATGGTGCCGTCCTGATACAGAACAAAGCCGTCAAGCGAAAAAGCGTCGAAGCCAAGAGCAGCGTTCACGCCGTAGAAGAACAGCTCGGTGTCACCCGGGAGATAGTACTGGAAAGTCGTGTCATTGTTGTCAAAGTAGTAGACGGAAGCACCGGCTTTGAAATTGTCATTGAAGGCGCCCGAGAGTTGCAGACCGTACATGTCGGCGTCGTCCCAGTTGGCGCGGTTGCCTTCTTCCCACTTGGAGTACATGGCTGTCAGGTTCGCAGCACCAAAGTTGTGCGAGAAGGTCGCGCCCGCCATGTCGTCGTCAAACACGACAGCTTCGTACATGTCGTACATCCCGTGGATGCCGAGACGCGCACTGCTGTTGCCCGCCTTCAGGTCGAGGAAGGCGTTCTTGGTCTCGATGTTGACGCCGTCGGCACCGAGCTTGCCGCTGCCGCCAATATTGCCCTTGCCGGATTCACCCCAGTCGCTGTCGATTTCGCCGTAATAAACCACGCCGACGTGCTCGTTCAGCTGGTTGGTCAGCTTGGCACGGAAACGCTGCAGCATGAACTGCTGGGATTCGCCTTCCTTGGTGCCGTCGCGCTCAATTTCACTATAGGCCGCGAGATGAAAATAACCGTTGAACTTGTGGGCCGCCAGGGCCGGGGATGCCAGCGCCAGCAGCATGCCAATTGCCACCGTTACCTTGATTGCCTTCTTCACTATTACCTCCACATAGGAAATTAATATCGCCTGAAGTCATGCACAACTGCACACCTTACGTATAGCACGTCGTGCACACTCCAGGACCGAGCCCCAACCGGGGCATACAGCACTTATGGCTGTTTTCCAAATCCGGCCCGGGTCACCAACAGCGCGAAAAATACCATACAGGCTGCCCGGAAACAACAGAAAAAACACGCTTAATTGCGTGTCGTTCTCTGGATATCCTGATCTATTCACCATCGATGTCATTGCATCTCGAACACAATCAAGGCCGAGTGCGCGTTGCTGAACAGACCGGCGCGGCCAAAGACCTGCAAGACCACCACTTCATCGCTGCCGTCGTTGTCGGCATCGGCGACACGGAAATCGACGAGGTAGCCGCTCTGTGGCTGGGTATGCCAGAGCTCTCGCATCGAATAACCATCCCACTGCAGGGCCACGACCCTGCCGTTGCCCAAGCGCTTGAGGCTCTCGACAACCCGCAACCCGCTGTCATGCTTGGTTGTCAGCACTTCACCCTGCTTGCCGAGGGTCAAACGACCGCGCATGTAAACCGGCTGCTTGTCGATTGCGGCCGTGGAGCCGGGATCCTTGCGCTCGAAGGAGACTTCGCTCTCGCCGTAATAGTCGCTGCTCTCCCACAACTCGCTGCCATCCTGGCGCAGAACGGTCAAATGCTGGCCGACATTGAGCCGCGCCAGCAAGGACGAGCCGTCAGGCGCGGTGAACGGCTGGAACTCGTAGAGTTTGACCGCCCAGGGAAGCGGCAGGGCCGCGCCCGGAGCGATGCTGTCGCCGGTACGCTGCACGCGAAAGATCGGGCCGCCAAAGGCTTCGAGGCGACCGTCCATCCGCTGCCCCAGCAGGACCGCGCCTTCACCGGGCAGAACGACGCTGCGGAAGTAGAAGGGAATGTTGTCGGCCAGCACACGGAGTTTGCCGGAATCGAAGCTCACCATGCGTGAGTCGAGAGACTCGTTGCGGGCCACGGTCAGGTAGAGCTCCGGACGACCGTCGCCGTCGAGATCGGCACCCTCAAGCGTCAGGGTCTTTTCGTCAGCGCGCAACGGCATACTGGCCAGGCGATCAAAACCCTTGGCGCTCATGCGGTAGACGTCCAGTCGTTCGCGAAAGGCCAGGGCGACCTCCTGCTGGCCATCGCCGTCGAGGTCGCCGACCTCCACGCCGACCGGAGTGCCCTTCATCTCCGGGCTGAACCAGATGCCATCACGGTTGATCCTGGCGGCACGCACGATCCCTCCTCCCGAACCTGGAGCCTTCTCAATCACCCCCGACGGCCCGGCAGGTTGCCGGGCGACGACAATGCCCGCCGGCGCGCTGGACGCTGACGTCAGTGCCGACGGTTGCATGGACGCAGCGGCACCCGCCACCGGCGCCTGGCCCAACGCTGCGAGGGCATAGAAGCGCAGCGGCTGCAGAGTCGCATCCTTCACTCCCAGACCGTTGTCGTTATAGACAAAGAGGAGTGCGGGATCGGACTGGGCGAGAGCGCGGGGCGCCTCTGGCCTGCGGGACTGCGCCTCGCTGTAGGGGAGCCACTGGAGATGCGGCAGTGCCGACCTCAACTCCAGGTAGAGCGGCTCGCCATCGCCGCGATAATCCCAGAACAGGGCCGGCAGTCCTTCAAAGCGCTTGGCCTGCACCCCCGGCTTGAGAGATGGCGCAGCGGCAAGCGCATGCGCATAACTGTAGCCGGTCTTGACCTGCCGGACCTGGAGCACCGCCTCGACCTTGTCGAGATAGCCGATCACCTGCTTGGTCGTCGGATGGACGATCGGGCTGCCCTTGGCCATGACGCTCAGCAGATCACCGACGTTCAGCCCCTGGCTCGCG
>JBFIMV010000349.1:0-3096 GCA_041611575.1 Desulfuromonadales bacterium
AGCGGCTGATCGTCATCATCCCTTTGACGATCCTGATCATCTTCGTCATCATCTACATGAACACCAAGAGCCTGGTCAAAACCGGGATCGTCTTCCTCGCCGTTCCCTTCTCGCTGGTCGGTGCCTTCTGGTTCCTTTACCTGCTTGATTACAACACGTCCATCGCCGTCTGGGTCGGGCTCATCGCGCTGGCCGGCCTGGACGCGGAAACAGGCGTCGTGATGCTCCTTTATCTCGACCTGGCGCACGATGGCTGGCGCAAGCAGGGGCGCTTGCTGACCTGCGGTGACCTGGTCCAGTCAATCCACCACGGGGCGGTCAAGCGCATCCGGCCGAAAATCATGACCATCGCCGTGATCATCGCCGGCCTGCTGCCGATCATGTGGAGCCACGGGGCCGGGGCCGACGTCATGAAGCGCATCGCGGCGCCGATGGTCGGTGGCGTGGTAACCTCAGGTATCATGGAACTGCTGGTTTATCCCGTTATTTACTACATCTGGCGCAGCCGGCATTTGGAAAAAACCTACGAGGTCACTTCGACCGAGGAATTCGTGGAAGAGTAAGTTAAACACTACAGATCAGGGCATTTGTCCTGAGCAACCCAAGGCAAGGAGAAACAACATGAAACAACTGACGACCGTACTTATTGCATTGACATTTTCCGTAAGCCTGCCGCTGACGACTCTCGCCATGAGTCATGGCTCCCACGGGTCTCATGGCGCGGAAAAGGCCAAGGAGATGGAGCACAAAGGGCACGACATGATGAAGAAGGGCCAGGAAAAGGCCGCCGAAATGAAACAGCATGGCGACATGGCCCATGACGACAAGGGCAAGCATATGGGTCACGGCATGTCGAGTGACGATGCCAGCTTCGTCGAGTTCGGAAAAAGCTCCGTGGACGGTGTAAAGGCGACGGCCAAGATCAAGACATACGACGCCGCGACGCTCGCCACCATGGCCAAGGCTGGGGTAACCGGGACACACCACGTCATGATCTTTTTCAACGACGAGAAGACCGGTGCCGAGATTGGCTCCGGCATGGTCGCCCTCAAAGCCAAGGGCCCGGGTGGTACAACCTCGGAGCCGGCCATGCTGATGTTCATGGGCAAGGGTTTCGGCGGTGATGTGACTCTCAAGAAAGGCGAAATGTACACCTTCGAGGTGGGTACCAAGCTGGAAGACGGCAATAAACGGCAGTTCAACTTTGACTATCACAATCATTGATCTGGAAATTTTCTCACGTTCCAGAAGGAATCGAAGAGGAGGCAAGTCATGAAATTCAGAATACTCCTCGTGCTTGCCCTGGTGATTGGCTTCACAAGCCCTGCGTTTGCTGCGGGAGGCCACGACCATGGGCACACGATGGACAAGAAGGCCAGCAGCGATCATTCTGCACACGGCACCGCCAGCAAGGACGAACACGCCGGCATGGCGATGGGTGAGGGCATGATCATGGTCGGCAGCCAGGTCAGCAAGGGCGTCAAGGGCATGGCCCACCTCAACGATGTCAGCGAAGCCATGGCGAAGGCCGGCATGAAAGCCACCCATCACTTCATGATCGCTTTCGCCGAAGAAAAAACCGGCACGCAGATTGAGCAGGGCACCGTCGCTTTGAAGGTGGTCGATCCGGACGGCAAGGTCATGGAGACCATCGAGCTGATGGGAATGGACGGCCATTTCGGAGCGGATGTCGAACTCAGCAAAGAAGGCGAATATCACTTCCGACTCGGAACCAAGCTTGCCGATGGTGTTCAGCGCAAGTATCATTTCCACCAGGTCATCAAGCGATAAGCGGACAAACAACCCCGCTGAAAGAAGGGCCGCTTTGTCGGCCCTTCTTTTATTGGTTCGGATAAGGTAATCTGGCGTCGATCATGAACTCATCACCGAGCGAAAAGCCCTCCCGGCGGGGCATGAATAATCTGCGCATCCTGGCCCTCTTAGTCTGGGTGCTGATGATTCTCTACCTGTCCCTGACGCCGGATCCTCCCGGTTCGAGCAGCCTGCCGGGTTGGGACAAGCTGCTGCATGCCGGCGCTTATGGTCTGATGGCACTCCTTCTCGCCTGGACACTCGATGATTCACGACAAAACCGCACCCGGACATGCATCATCGCTTTCACCCTGACCATGATTTTTGGTGCCAGCCTTGAGGTTCTGCAGGGCGTGATGCAGGTCGGTCGAACAGCGGAGTGGGGCGATCTGGTCGCAGACGGCGTCGGGGCCCTCCTGGCCTGTGTCATTTTCCGTCACGCAGGGATGTTCCCCTGGTTCCGTCATCCCACAAAGGACGGAGAGAGTGGATAAATTCCTGTTCGAGGCAGCAAGCCGGGGGCACCTGATCATTACGGTCAATGACCGCTTGGCCCGTCATCTCTTGCAGGGTTATGACCGGTGCATGCAGGATGCCGGTCGGGTCGCCTGGGTGCGGCCACAGGTCCTGAGCCTGGCTGCATGGCTCGGGCGATGCCGTCACCTGCTGCCGGACGCATTGGGTTTGCTCAGCCCTGTTCAGTGTCAACGCGTATGGGAGCTGATCGTCGCCGAGGACTCGGAGCGCAGTGACAACCCTCTGCTCCAGGTGCCGCAAACCGCCAGACGGGCACACCAGGCCCATCAGCTGCTGCTGCGTCATGCTGTTGATTTCCGCCCGGAAGAAGGGGCGGAGGACCATCGGGCGTTCCTCCGCTGGCGACGCGCATGGCAGCAGATGTCTGCCGAACGCGGCTGGCACGACAGCGCCGAACTCCCCTGGCTGCTGTCTGCCGCGGTTACCGAAAAGCAGATCGCGGCACCGGAACGGCTGGTGCTCGCCGGCTTCGACGAATTGCCACCGGATTTGCTGCACCTGTGCGAAACCCTGCGCAGGCACGGCACAGCCATAGACCCGTGGCAGCCGCAACTTCACACGGACAACCTCTGCCGGCGAACCACCGGCCTGGACCCGGCAGATGAAGTCCGCCGTTGCGCACGCTGGGCACGTCGCATTCTCGCCGACAGGCCTGCTGCTGCCATCGGCATTGTCGCGCCGCAACTCGAAGCCTACCAACCGTTGATCGAACGGATATTCCTCGAAGAGCTTGATCCGCAGGCCTTG
>JBFIMV010000350.1:0-3082 GCA_041611575.1 Desulfuromonadales bacterium
TCCCGGCAGCATCGTCGCCGCCGGGGCTGCGGGGGTGAAGATCGCCTGCGGCCAGGGCGTACTGGTGGCGCACGCCCTGCAGCTCGCCGGTCGCAAGCGCCTGTCCGCCGGCGAGTTCCTGCGTGGCTGCCCGCTCCAGCCGGGAAAGACCGTGCTGGGGTAACCTGTTCGACAGGCCGCACCGGACACCGAAATCTTTCGCAAGGGGACGCCAGGCGTCCCCTTTATCGTGGCACCCCATTGGCCGACGAAGAGAGTGCAATGACGTCCCGAACGAATTCGCCTGACAGAGCAGATGCCCGCAGCGGGGCCTATGACATCCTGCAGCGTGTCGAGCAGGGCGGTTATGCCGACCGGATTCTTGACAGCTACCTGCAGCGCCACGCCGACATGGACCCCCGCGAGCGGGGGCTGCTGACCGAGCTGGTCTACGGCGTGTTGCGCCTGCGCGGCCGACTCGACTTCGCCCTCGCACAGTTCAGCCGCCAGTCTCTGGACCGCCTCGAACCGGGAGCCCTGCGGCTGCTGAGGCTGGGGGCTTACCAGCTCCTTGAGCTAGACCGCATTCCGCCCCACGCCGCGGTTCACGCCACCGTCGAGCTGGCCCGCCGGGTCGGCATGGAGCGGGTCGCCGGACTGATCAACGGCACCCTGCGCAGCCTGGTCCGCCAGCGCGCCGCCATCCCCTGGCCGGAACCCGACGACCTCAAGGCCTACCTGCAGCATGCCTGCAGCCTGCCGGCCTGGCTGGCAAAGGACATGCTGCGCCAGTTCCCCAATGCCGAATCCCGCGCCCTGGCGGAGGCCCTGAGCGGTCAGGCACCGCAGACCCTGCGGGTCAACACCCTCAAAACCGACCGCGACACCCTGTTGTCCGCCCTGGCCGATGCCGGTCACCTGGCGCGGCCCTGCAGCTTTGCCCCCGAAGGGATCATTCTCGAGAAGCGCGCCGACGCCCCGCTCCCCGGTGACCGCGAGGGCTGGTACCAGGTGCAGGACGAGGCGAGCATGCTGATCGCCCACCTGCTCGACCCCAAGCCGGGTGACCGCATTCTCGACGCCTGCGCCGCCCCCGGCGGCAAGACCACCCACCTCGCCGCGCTGACCGGGAACCAGGCCAGCATCCTCGCCCTCGACAAGCATCCCCAGCGCGTCGAGCTGGTCCGGCAGGGTTCGACCCGCCTCGGCTGCGCAGGGATCGAGACCCGCGAATGGGACCTGACCGTGCCTCCCGATTTCCTCGCGGTGGAGAGTTTCGACCGCATCCTGGTCGACGCACCCTGCAGTGGCCTGGGCGTGCTGCGCCGCAACCCCGAGAGCCGCTGGAGCCGCAAACCGGCCGACATCCGTGAGCTGGCCTCGCTGCAGCAGACCCTTCTCCACCAGGTCGCCCCCCTGTTGCGTCCCGGCGGCCGGCTGCTCTACGCGGTCTGCACTTTCACCGCGGCGGAGACCGATGACGTCGTCTCCGGATTTCTCGCCACCCATCCGCAGTTCCGGCTGGAAAATTTGCACGAAACGGCGTCGCCGCAATTCCGCGACATGCTGACCGGGACGGGTGTCCTGCGGACCTTTCCCCATCGCCACGACGACATGGATGCGTTTTTTGCCGCGCGCTTCATCAAGGCCTGATCGTCGCCCTTCGCACCGGAACGGCCTCCGGCGATCAGCAGAGACTGGCCAAAACCAATCCAGTTGGGTTATAAACGATTCGTTGACGTTTCTTTCCTTTGTTCCGGCGGAACCTTCAGGCTCTTACCGGACCAACCTGCTTTCCGGAGCTCCGCATGATCAAGATCGCCCCCTCGATTCTCTCCGCCGATTTCGCCCGCCTGGGTGACGATGTCGCCGCCGTCGACCGGGCCGGCGCCGACTACATCCACGTCGACGTCATGGACGGCCATTTCGTGCCCAACATCACCATCGGTCCGCTGGTGGTCGATGCCCTGCGCAAGGTGACGGCCAAGCCCCTCGACGTGCACCTGATGATCGAAAACCCGGACCTGTATATCCCGGAGTTTGCCAGGGCCGGCGCCGATATCATCACCGTGCACCAGGAGGCGGTGCCGCATCTGCACCGCACGGTGCAGCTGATCAAGAGTTACGGCAAGAAGGCCGGGGTCTCCCTCAATCCGGCGACACCGGTGGAGACCCTTGACGTCATCCTCGACGACCTCGACCTGGTGCTGGTGATGTCGGTCAACCCCGGCTTCGGCGGCCAGTCGTTCATCCCCTCGGCGCTGGCCAAGATCCGCGCTCTGCGCCAGCGCATTGCGGCCCGGGGGCTGGCGACCGAACTCGAAGTCGACGGGGGTGTCAAGCTCGACAACATCGGCGAGATCGTCGCTGCCGGCGCCGACGTCCTGGTGGCGGGCAGCGCGGTCTTCAGCACCGCCGATTACGCGGCAACCATCTCCGCTCTGCGCGAACGCGCCGTCAGTAGAACTGCCTGATGATTGATCGTGTCCGCCTGGCCAGTCACCTGCGGTGCTTCCCGCGGCAGACGATTGAACTCGGCACCCTGCGTCCGGCAGCCGTGCTGATTCCGCTCTTTCAGCGTGACGGCCACGACCACCTCCTCTTCACCGTCCGTACCAGCCATCTCGAGCATCACGCCGGCGAGATCTCCTTTCCCGGCGGCGGCTTCCACGCGGAGGACAACGACCTGAGCGTCACGGCCCTGCGTGAAACCGAGGAGGAGCTCGGCATCAAGAGCGAGAGCGTGCAGGTCCTTGGACGGCTCGACGATTTCTATTCGATCCACGGTTACCATGTCGTCCCCTTTGTCGGCATCATCCCCGGCGCGGACCAGCTGCGGGTCGACCCCTTCGAGATCGCTGCAACCTTCGCGGCCCCGCTCGGGCACTTCCGCAATCCGGAGGTGCATCATGTGGAAGACTGGTCCCATCGCGGCAGGAAACACGCGGTTGACTTCTACCGCTATGAAGATCATGTGATCTGGGGGCTGACGGCCGCCATTCTGCGCCAGCTGCTCGAGGAAACCGCGCAACTGTATTAAAGAAAAAGCCGGCTGGGCGACCCGATTGAGCGCCCACCCTTCAGAGGCGCCTTCAGCAAAGGA
>JBFIMV010000351.1:0-3051 GCA_041611575.1 Desulfuromonadales bacterium
CAAAGACGGTATCGCCCGGCGTCGCCCGCAGGTGCGCGAAGCAGCGCGGCAGGTAGGCATGCGGCTGCTGCATGTGAAAGCCGATCTCGTTCTTTTTCCAGCGTTCGAGCCAGAAGTCCTCGTCCATCAATTTTTCTCCACGGCCGGAAGGTCAGGTCATGAATCTCGCGCCTTCGAGAGCCAGCAACGCGACCAGCAGGTAACGAAAGAACTTGCCGATGCCGACCAGCAACAGGAATCGCCAGAAGCCGATACGCAGTACGCCGCCGGCGAGACAAAGCGGGTCACCGACGATCGGCACCCAGGTGAAGAGCAGCGCCCAGGCCCCGTAACGCGCAAAGAACCTTTCCGCGCGTTGCTGCGCGACGGCGTCAATGCGCAGCACCTTTCTGACCAGCCAGCCCCCTCCCCACAGGCCGATGGCATAGGTCGTCAAGGCGCCGGAGGTGTTGCCTGCCGTCGCGACCAGCACACTCCATGCGGGGTCGCCCCCTTTGATCAGGAGTGCCGCCAGGAGCCATTCACTGCCGAGCGGCAGCAGCGTGGCCGCCAAAAAACTTAGCAGGAACAGGGCCGGGTAACCATGCTCGATCAGCCACTGTTCACTCACTCGCGTCTCCTTTTCGCCTGCGGAACCGCCACACTTTCTCCCCGCGGCGAAATATGCCATGATATTTCCTGACGAACAACCGCGCCATTCTTACACGAGGTCACCATGCGCAGAAACCCCTTGATCCTGTTGCTGCTCTTTTTTTTCGTCCTGCTCCTCGCCGGGTGTGATTCCGGGCCGAAACTCGAGAAGCTCTCTCAGGGCGACGTGGTGCTGGCCTTTGGTGACAGCCTCACCCGTGGTACCGGCGCAGGCAACGGCGAGTCCTACCCCGACGTGCTCGCCGGACTTCTGGGGCTGCCGGTAGTCAACGCCGGAATCCCCGGGGAGGTTTCAGCCGAAGGTCGCGCGCGCCTGCCACAGGTTCTCGACGCCCATCGGCCGCGACTGGTGATCCTCTGCCACGGCGGCAACGACTTCCTGCGTCGCCTCGACACGAACCAGACAGGTGAAAACCTGAAGGCCATGATCGAAGAGATCCGCTCACAGGGTGCGGACGTGCTCCTGGTCGGGGTGCCAAAGCTTGAGTTCGGCCTCAACGTACCGAAATTCTACCGGGAACTCGCCGAAGCCTACACCGTGCCATACGAGGGAGAGATTCTCCTGAAGCTGCTTGGCGACAGCGACTTCAGGAGCGACAGGATTCACCCCAACGCTGAAGGCTATCGTCGGTTTGCCGAAGCGGTCCACCAGCGTATCCTCAAGGCGCAGAAGAAATAACATGACCTTGGCCCATGGCTCCAATGACCGTTTCCTGCCGACGACGCGAGCGGAGATGAAGCAACACGGCTGGGACGAACTCGACGTGCTGTTCGTCACCGGTGACGCCTACGTCGACCACCCGTCCTTCGGTACGCCGTTGCTGGCCCGTCTGCTCGAGGCGGAAGGTTTCCGCGTCGGCATCCTCGCCCAGCCTGACTGGCGCAACCGCGAAGCCCTGCAGGTCATGGGACGACCGCGCCTGTTCGCCGCCATCTCCGCCGGGGCGATGGACTCGATGGTCAATCACTACACGGCCGCGAAGAAGGTGCGCAACGACGACGCCTACACGCCCGGCAACCGCGCGGGAGCCAGGCCGAACCGGGCGGTGATCGCCTACACCGCAGCGATCAAGGGAGCCTTCAAGGGATTGCCGACGGTGATCGGCGGCATCGAAGCGAGCCTGCGTCGGCTGGCCCACTACGACTACTGGGACGATCGCGTCCGCCGCTCGGTCCTGGTCGACAGCAAGGCCGACCTGCTGCTCTACGGTATGGCCGAATCCGCCCTGGTCGATCTGGCGCAGCGGCTCTCGGTTGGCGAGCCGATCACCGCAATCAAGGACCTGCGTGGTACCGCCTGGTTATCAGCCGCCCCCCCCGAGGACGCAGTCAAGCTGCCTGATTTCGCCACCGTCTCGTGTGACCGGGATGCATATAACACAGCTTTTCGCCTGGCCGCCGAGCAGACCAATCCCTTTTCGGGCAAACCTCTCGCCCAGTTTCACGCTGCGCGCTGGGTCGTAGTCAACCCGCCGTCGCAACCTCTCAGTGAAGCACAGCTCGACCGGATTTACGCCTTGCCGTTTCAACGTCGGCCGCACCCGTCCTACAAGGAGCCGATTCCGGCCTACGAGCAGATAAAATTCTCCGTGACCAGCCACCGCGGCTGCTTCGGCGGCTGCGCCTTCTGCGCCATCACCCATCACCAGGGGAAAACCATCCAGTCTCGCTCGGCAGCCTCGATCCGGGCCGAAGTGGATCAACTCACCCGCCATCCCGAGTTCCGCGGCACCATCACCGATGTCGGCGGGCCAACCGCCAACATGTACGGCCTCGGCTGCGACAACCCGCATGCCCAGGCGATATGCCGCCGCGAAAGCTGCCTCTTCCCCGAACCCTGCCCCAACCTGCGCACCAACGACCAGCGGGCGACGCGCCTGCTGCGCGACCTGAGCGCCCACCCGGCGGTCAAGCACCTGTTCGTCGCTTCGGGCGTCCGTTTCGACCTTCTCGCCCATCAGCCGGACTATTTTGACAATCTGCTCCAACATCATGTCGGCGGGCTCCTCAAGGTCGCTCCGGAATCAACTAGCCACAAGGTCACACGCGTCATGCGCAAACCGGGTCCAAAGGTCTTCGAGAAATTCCTGCAGACGTTTCGCATGCGCAGTCGGCAGCTCGACCGCCGCCAGGCGGTCATCCCCTACTTCATCAGCGCCCATCCGGGCTGCACTCTCGATGACATGATCGACGTCGCCCTCTTCCTCAAACGCCATCAATTGCGCGTGGAGCAGGTCCAGGAGTTCACCCCGACGCCGGGGTCACTGGCAACCTGCATCTATCACACCGGTCGCGACCCTTTTACGGGCGATTCGGTGCACGTGCCGCGCAGCCCCGCAGAGAAACGGCTGCAGAAAGCGCTGCTCCTTTACCATCTCCCCGAGCAGCGGCAAGCGGTCC
>JBFIMV010000352.1:0-3041 GCA_041611575.1 Desulfuromonadales bacterium
CTCGGCCACCTCGGGGACTTCGATGCGAAAGAGCTCCGAGAGCAGCCCAGGATGGGTACGCGACAGGATGATCTGCGGTCCCTTGGTCGCCATGCGCACATCGGAGATATAAGCGCGGACCCGGTCGCCCTGGCGATAATTTTCACGCGGCACCTGCTCGCGGTGCGGCAACAGCGCCTCGGTACGGCCCAGGTCGACGATCAGGTCGCCGCGCTCGTAGCGGCGGACGATGCCGTTGACCAGCTCGCCAATACGGTCTTTGAACTCGTTGAAAACGCCCTCACGTTCGGCTTCACGGACCTTCTGAATAATCACCTGCTTGGCAGTCTGCGCCGCGATGCGGCTGAAGCTGCTGGCATCGACCTTCATACCGAGCGAATCGCCGACCTCGACATCCGGGTCGACTTCACGGGCTTCGTTCAGGTCGATTTCCTGGTAGGAGTTCTCGACTTCATCCACCACCGTGACGAATTCAAAGACTTCGACTTCGCCGATATCGTTATTGTAATGGGCTTCGAGATCGCGGGTGTTGCGATACTTCTTGTTTGCCGCGGAGAGCACGGCGGCCTCCAGGGCCTCGACCAGGACCGCACGGTCGATCCCCTTGTCCTTGACCACCTGGTCGATAATGTGATTCAGGTTTATGTTCATCCCTTCCCCCGTCTCGGCCTCACCGCTGCCGGTGAGCTACCGCTGACATCGTGATGTATGGCGTGAAAGACTAAAATTCTTCCACGAGATTTGCTGCGTTGATTTCAGACAACGGGATGGCCACCACGCCACCGCGCTTGTCATCCTGTTCAATCCGCACCTGGTCGCCGTCGAGGCCGAGCAGTGTGCCGGTAAAGGTTTTACGGGTATGGCCGCGTTCGTCCGGATCGATGAGGCTGAGACTCTTGACCTTCACTTTCCTGCCGGCGAATCTCTCGAAATCGGCCGGCTTCTTCAGCGGCCGGTCCAGGCCGGGCGACGAGACCTCCAGGCGATAGGCCGATTTGATCGGATCTTCGATTTCGAGAATTGCGCCGACCTCTCGGCTGACGGCCACACAGTCATCCAGGGTGATTCCACCCGGCTTGTCGATGAATATCCGCAACGCCCAGCTGGCCCCTTCGCTCTTGAGTTCAAGATCGACCAGCTCGAAATGGAAGTCGTCGACAATCGGAGCAATCAGCGTTTCGATCTGTTTCTGCAAGGCGTCGCGCATGTTCGTACCCAAAACAAAAAAAGCGAGCTGCAAAGCTCACTTTTCATGTGAAAAGTTAATAGAAGAGTATCTACCAGAAGACTGCGGCAAATGCAAGAAAAAAGAATCCTGACCTCATGCCATCAGGCGCCTTCAGGGGCTTCCCTGTCGAGCAACGTCATACTTTCGACATGCCAGGTCTGGGGGAAGAAATCATAGGCCCGGCTGGAGACGACCCGGTACCCGTTATGGACCAGCGGCTTGAGATCACGCACCAGGGTCGCCGGATCGCAGGAAACATAGAGTATACGCTGCGGCGCAAGCCGCAACAGCTCCCGCGCGACCTGCAAACTTCCGGTGCGCGGCGGGTCGAGGACGACCAGGTCGAAGGCCCCCGCAGTAAATTCCCGTATCGTGGCAGCGGCATCGCCGACCCGGAAGGTTGCATTGGCGATCCTGTTGGCCGTTGCATTGTCGCGGGCATCGGCGATGGCCGGCGCATAATCCTCGACACCGACCAGCTCTCGCGCCCGGCGGGCGAGCGGCAGGCTGAGGTTGCCCATGCCGCAGAACAGGTCAAGCACCCTCTCCTCGCCCTGCAAATCGAGCCAGGCGAGCATGTCGGCCACCAGTCGGCGATTCTGTGCCAGGTTGACCTGGGCGAAGCCCCCGGGGCTGTACTTCAGCGCCAGCTGCGACGCATCGACGATGACGACCGGCGAGCCTTCCGGAGTGAGGACCTCAAGCGTCTCCTTGCGTCCCGACTGCATGCAGAGGCTGACATGCTGAGGGAGAGCCAGGTCGCGCAGCCAGGGACGCAGCGGATCTGTTGCCTCCGGCAGGACGTGGACAATGACACGGACCGCGTCGTTGTCGCCGCAGGACACGTCGATCTGCGGGATGCGGTCATTAGCGGGGGCGGAAGCGAACTCTCGCCGCAGAACATCGAGGGTCGCCTGAATTGACGGCGAAAGCAGCAGGCAGCGGGGTGCGTCGATGATATAATGGCTGCCGCCGCGATAAAAACCGATCAAAAACCCCTGATCCGTCAGGCGGCATTTGAATTGCACCCGGCTGCGGTAGCGCCATTCGTCAGGAGCCATGGCCAACTGCGAGATTTTATCGGCCGGCAGAATCCCCGCACGGGACATGAGGTCCCCGAAGATGCGACCCTTCCAATCGGCCTGAACCTCCAGGGGGAGATGCTGCCATTGACAACCGCCGCATTGTCCGAACAGCGGGCATGGGGCGTCACGCCGCCCTGGTGACGGCTCGAGGACTTCGACCAGCTCGGCTTCGGCGTAGCGCTTGTGTACAGTGACGAGCCGGCAGCGCACCCGGTCTCCGGGGGCCGTAAACGGAACAAAGACCGCCATCCCCTCGTGCCGGCCCAGGCCCCGTCCTCCGTGTGTCAGGGTGATGATATCAAGATCGATCTGGTGTTCAGTCATAACTTCGTGAGGACCGGTGCTTCGACAACTCTTTCGTCACCAGGGATTGAAGGGTCGCGGGGCGGGCGAAATAGGCAGCAGAATGTTTCATGAAATCGTCGACCAGGGTGCTGCGGACTTCTTCAACCTTCGCCGTCGGCACCGCCATGCGCTCCAGGTGACGCGTCATCGCAAACGTCTCGCCGAAATGCTGCAACGCCTGGTCGCGCAAATCGGCATCGGCCGGAGCACTTGCCGGCAAATCGGCAATCGCGAAGCTCAGGTCGATGACGATGCAGACCCGGTGGTAGTCGCCGAAATAACGGTTGCTCTCGTCGCGAAACACAATATGCAGCCCGTTCGAGAGGGTCTCCTCTCTAAAGCTTGTCATCGTCTTCTGCCGCGGCGAGTTGAAGCCGCTCCCC
>JBFIMV010000353.1:0-3038 GCA_041611575.1 Desulfuromonadales bacterium
CGGCGTCCCCTGGGAAACCCTCGAATTCTTCGGCCTGGAATACCGCTTCGTCGCCTGGCACCTGCAGGGGCGCCTCAATCGCAACGATCTTTTCCAACAGCTCAACAGCGCCATCCACCAGTTCGCCAAACGCCAGGAGACCTGGTTCCGGCGCATGGAACGCCAGGGGGTCGCCATCCGCTGGCTGGATGGTGAACAAGAGCCGCTCGCGACGCTTTTGACCGACTGGTCGGAGAACCGGCGATGACTCCACCCCTCCCGGTACAGCGCTATCTCGACAAACGGGCCATCAAGGGGCCCTGGAGTCTGACTCCTACCGAGTCAGGACGCTATCGAGGAGTCGTGGTCATCCCTGCCCTGGCCGAAGGCGACAGCCTGTTCGCCACCCTCGCCAGCCTGGCGGCCACCCCCCCGCTCTGGACGGACCGTTACCTCGTCATGCTCGTCGTCAACCACGGCGAAGCAGCGCGCGCCGATGTCCGTCGGCAAAACCTGCTTGACCTCGAGCGTCTGCATGCGGTGGCAGCCGACCATCCCCTGCCCCTCGCCTGGATCGATGCCGCTTCACCCGGCCTGGAGCTCCCGGCCCGTCAAGCCGGTGTCGGCTTCGCCCGGAAGCTCGGCCTCGACACGGCGCTGCTGACCCTGGACTGGAACGACGACCCGCTGCTCATCTGCCTCGACGCCGACACCCTGGTTGCGCCAAACTACTTCCAGGCGATCGACCAACATTTTCGCCAGGCCGCCGAGGGCGCTGCCGTCCTGCCGTTCCGGCACCAGCCGGCGGACAGCCCGCAGCTGCAGGCGGCGATCGATCTTTACGAGCTTTACCTGCGCTGCTATGTGCTGGGTCTCGAACTGGCAGGCTCACCCTACGCTTTTCACAGCATCGGCAGTGCCATGGCCTGCCGTGGGCACGCCTACGTCCGCTGCGGCGGCATGAACCTGCGCCAGGCCGCTGAGGATTTTCATTTCCTGCAGAAACTGGCCAAGACCGACGGCATCACAAGCTTACGCGGCACCAAGGTCTTCCCCTCTGCCCGCACCTCGGAACGCGTGCCCTTCGGCACCGGTCGCAGCATGACCCGCCAGCTCGCTGGCGACACTGCGGCCGTGCGCTTTTACCCGACCGCCGCTTTCCGCACCCTGGGCGACTGGTTGCAGCTCGTCACGCAAGAGCCCGGCGCCACGGCAGAACAATTGATGCAAAGTGCCCGGAAGCTGTCACCCGTCCTCGCCGATTTTCTGGAGGCGGCCGGTTGGCAAACGGTCTGGCCGCGCCTGCAGGCAACCCATCGTGACAACCGGGCCCGGCGACAAGCCTTTCACGGCTGGTTCGACGGCTTGTGCACGCTGCGCCTGATCCACCATCTCTGTGACCGGGACCTCGGCCGTGACGAGCCGCAACAGGCTTTGAAGAGTCTCTTTGCCTGGGCGGGGTTGGACGAACCGGTCTCCCTTGCCGATGCACTGGCAACCTTGAGAAACCGTGAAGATCAACCGCATCGCGCCCGCTCTCTCGAAAAGGTCGGGAGCTGTGTTATCATTGAAAGACAACACTGATCGACAGACACGATGAAAGTACCGCTGATGAGCGAACAGGAGAAGCCCGTCTACCAGGCGGAGCAAAAGAATCAGCGCCGCACCACCAGGGCGCCGCTGATTGTCGAAAAGATACCCTGTGAAGACGGCCGCAAAACTTTTTTCGGCTATGCCAAAGACCTGAGCCGTGGCGGCATGTTCATCGCCACCGTCAAACCTCGCGAACCGGGGGAAGAGTTCACTATCGAACTGACCCTGCCCAGACCATCGGACTTCACCTTGCGCTGCCGTTGCCAGGTTGTCTGGAAACGTCACTTCGAACGCAACGGGCGTTATGAGCCGGGCATGGGCCTGCGTTTTCTCGATCTTCCCCAAGAAGACGGGGAGAGAATCGACGTCTGGGTGACAGAGCGGACCACCCGACAGTCGGAATGAATTGACTTGAAACGCGCGGATGGTTATTTTTAGCGCTCAGCCAGGCTGATATTCCATTGTATACGCGGCGACTTTCTCGCCGCCCCGAAAGGAGAGAGCAGGATGCCACAGGAATTGAACATGCATGAAGCAATCAGGCATGCCATTGAGACCGAGAAGAACGTTATGGACTTCTACCTCAAGGCCGCCAAAATGACCAACAACGAGCGCGGCAAGAAAGTCTTCATGCAGCTCGCCAGCGAAGAACGCGAGCACGCCGAGCACTTCTTCAAGATCTATACCGGCAACGACCTCGGCACCTTCGAGGAGTTCATCGCCAGCCCCCCCAGCCCGACGTTCGGCATTCTCAGAGAACTCGACAAGGATCTGGCAGCTGATGTCCACGAACGCAAGGCGATGGAACTCGCCATGAAAGAGGAGGAAGACCTGGTCAAGAACCTGCGTCTTACCGCCGCCCGGATCATCGACCCTGCGGTGCGCGCGATCTTTGAGCGCATGGCCGTGGAAACCGAGCACCACTTCGCGATTATCGAGTCGGAGTACGCCCACTTGATGGGGATGGTACATGAAACAGATATCGATACCTACGTCCGCGAATAACAGACGCAAACCCCTTCTGCTGGCAGCCCTTCTGCTGTGGTTGCCTGCCGTCTGTGTTGCTGTGCCCGGTGCCGTGCATGATGTGCACAAGCTCCCCGGAAACGAAGAGTTTCAGAGCACCATCGAAGCACGCTGTACCATCTGCCACACCCGTGAGCGGGTCGATGCGGCAATCGGCCAGCAGGAAGATCTCGACACCCTGCTGCAGCGCATGATCGAGCGTGGCGCGATCTTGAACGAACGCGATAAAAAAGTTCTCGGCACCTTCTGGGGTTCTCCCGCCAAGGGAGAAGGGAAGAACACGCCCGAGCCGCAGTGATCCTGCCCGTAGCATCGAGAATCAACCAAAAAGGACCGATCGCCAGATCGGTCATTTTTGGTTTGATTCTCGATGCTAAGGGCAGGATCACTGCTGCTCGGGCGAATTCTTCCCCTCTCCCTTGGCGGGCGACCCCCAGAAG
>JBFIMV010000354.1:0-3027 GCA_041611575.1 Desulfuromonadales bacterium
CCGCAGAAGAGGACCAGGTGGGTGTGGACGATGCCGGCGATCACCGCGTGCATGGCCCCCATGATGCCGATCTGGATCTCCGGCCGCTGACCGGCAGGGTCGACGAACTGTGGCAGCAGGGCGAGCATGAGCAGGGAGATCTTCGGGTTGAACATGCTGACGAAAGCGCCGTTGCGGAAGATTTGCCAGTGGTTCCTGGCCGCAGTCCGGCCGGCAACGTTGAGTCTTGACCCGCCCATGAAGCTGCGCACGCCGAGGTAGACGAGATAGGCCGCCCCCAGGTATTTGAGGGTCAGGAAGGCCGTGGAGGAGACCTGGAGCAGGGCGGCCAGGCCGAAGACCACTGCCATGGCGTGGCAGAGGATGCCGGTGGAGTTGCCCAGGTTGCCGATCATGCCGGCCTTGCGGCCGTGCCCCAGGGTGGTGGAGATGGTGTAGGCCCAGCTCGGCCCGGGCGAGAGGGCGACCATCAGGCTGACCGTGGCAAAACCGATGTGCGGGAGAAAAGCGTTCATGATCACATACGTTTAAATTGGTCAATAACCCAAAAGAAGATTTGCCGCCACCAAGTCTCTAAGACACCAAGATGAAGAAGTCAATGATGTTGTGAACCCTAAATTTTATATTCTCTTTGCGTCTTGGTGTCTTGGTGTCTTGGTGGCAAGTTTCTGTGTTCACGCTTGCACCCTTGACCGCCTGGATGTGGTCAGCCGAGGATGAGGTTGGGCAGCTCGTCGATGTCGTCCGTCCGCCGTGGGAAATCCCCGCCGAGCAGGTCGCCGCAGGTTTCGATGGCGGCGCAGAGGGCGTCGCAGGCCCGGCCTTCGCGGATGCCGGCGGTCACGGTCTGCACCACCTGGTCCCAGGTCCCGGACGGGACGACCTGGTCGATGCCGCGCCCGGCCAGGACATGCACCCGGTGTTCGAACAGGGAGACCATGATCAGCACGCCGGTGCCGTCAACGGTGCGGTGCAGGCCGCGATCGAGGAAGGAGACCATCGCCTTCTCCTCGACCTCGGCGGTCATCTCGTCCGGGTGGATCAGGCGGCGCTTGAGGTCGGGGCAGGCGCGCAGCAGGGCCTTGAAGGGGAGGTAGGCGAGCAGGAAGACCGGCAGGAAGACCCAGATCGAGGCGTTGCCGAAGGCCCAGGCCAGGGTCATGCCCGTGGCCAGGGAAAAGAGTCCGGCGCCGAGGATTTCGGCACGGGGGTAATCATAGGCCTCGCTCACCACCATCGGCACGATCTCGCCGCTGGTCCGGGCCTCCGCCGCGCGTACCGCCACCTCGATCCGCTCCTGCTCTTCCCTGGTGAAAAACGTCTCCGCCGTCAAGCGTCCCATCCGAATTTTCCTCTCACCTCGCACTTCTCACTTCGCGCCTCACTTTCCTCTCGCCGTTTACCAGCTCCCCGAGGCGCCGCCGCCGCCGAAACCGCCTCCGCCGCCACTGAACCCTCCACCGCCGCCACCGAAGCCACCGCCACCTCCGCCGAAACCGCCGCCGTAGCCGCCCGTGTAGAAGCCGCCGCCGCGCCGGTGATGGGAGCCGTGCGCGCCGAGCAGGCGCAGCAGGATGGGGCCGAGGAACAGCAGCAGGAGCAGCAGCCCCAGCGGGTTCCGCTGCTTCTTGCGGCTTTGCGGCTCGGCCTGGTAGAGGCCGCGCGCGGCATCGACCATCGCCTGCACGCCGGTCACGATGCCGCCTTCGAAATCGCCCTGGCGGAAGCGCGGCACGATGACGTTGTCGATGATGCGTCCGGTCAGCAGGTCGGTCAGCTGCCCTTCGAGGCCGTAGCCGACCTCGATGCGCAGGCGCCGGTCCTGGTGCGCCACCAGCAGCAGGGCGCCGTTGTCGTGCTCCTTGCGGCCGATGCCCCAGGCCGTGGCGACCCTCAGGCTGAATTCCTCGAGGTCTTCGCCTTCGAGGGACGGAACCGTCAGGACCGCAATCTGGGTCGAGTCGCTGCGGTCGAGGTCGACCAGGGACTGCTCGAGCCTGGCGCGGGTCGCCGGCTGCAGCAGCCCGGCGCGGTCAACGACGTAGCCGCTGGCGGGAGGGACTTCGAGGGCGGCGGCCGGTCCGGCAAGCAACGCCAGGCCGAGCAGCAGCGTGGCCAGCAGCAGGCGCATGCTAGAACTTCACCTTGGGAGCCTTGTCAGCGCCTTCGTCCGCCTTGAACGGCTCCTTGCGCTCGAGCTTGAGCAGGAAGTTGTTGGTCAGGTTGTTGGGGAAGACCCGGATCGAGGTGTTGAAGACCTGCACCGCCTCGTTGAAGCGCTGGCGGGCGACGTTGATGCGGTTCTCGGTCCCCTCGAGCTGATGCTGCAGGTCGCGGAAGTTCTCGTTGGCCTTGAGGTCGGGGTAGCGCTCGACCACCACCATCAGGCGCGACAGGGCGCCGGACAGCTGGCCCTGGGCCGCCTGGAACTGCTCCATCTTCGCCGGGTCGGCGAGGTCGGCGGCGCTCAGCTGCACCTTGCCCACCTGGGCGCGCGCCGAGGTCACCTCGATGAACGTCTCCTGCTCGTGTTCGGCGTAGGCCTTGACGGTCTCCACCAGGTTCGGGATCAGGTCGGCGCGGCGCTGGTAGGTCGCCTCGACGTCGCCCCAGGCCTTGAAGACGGCTTCCTCGTTCTGCTGGATTTCGTTGTAGCCGCAGCCCGAGAGCAACAGGGTCAGGCAGGTCAGCAACAGGATGGCAATACGGGACATGATTCTCTCCTTGCATACACAGGTCGAAAGGATCTCGGCTCAGGCCGGACAACGCGTCAGACCTTAAGCATACCGCAATGTAGTGACCTGCACGAGCGATGTAAAGGGATGCTGAAAAAATGCTTCAGCCTTGCAGATGCTCTGCCTTGCTTGCCGCATGCTTTCTCACGTCACTTCGTACACCGTAATGATCACTTCATTTGCACGTCTTTCGCCCACCGCCACCGCGATCATGCCATTCAGCCAGGCATACTCCGCTGCACCCGTTTCAAATTTCGGAGTGGTGCGGAAATAGTACTCCCGCGGGTCCACG
>JBFIMV010000355.1:0-3016 GCA_041611575.1 Desulfuromonadales bacterium
GCTTTCAAGTCGGGGTTGTCACAGGAAAACCTCAACGAAGCAGGCCGCAAGACGTTGAATTTCGAGCTCGGCCTCCTTTACCAGTCGACCGGCCAGCTTCTCGAAGCTCTCGAGAGCTTTCAGCTCGTCGCTGAGCAGGATTCGTTTTTCCGCGACGTCGGTGACAGAATCAAGGCCTTGCGCAAACAACTGGGCCTCGATGAAGACTCCGGTGACGATGGCCCGCAGGGGAACCGCGATCGCGTTTCCTACGTCTGAACCCAAGCGAAACACAGGCAAGAATGAGTTACCTCGAACATTACGGGCTCGACCGGGAGCCGTTTTCCAATGCTCCGGACGCGCGATTCTATTTCAATAGCGAACAGCACGGTCAAGCACTGCTGCGCCTGATGTATGCCGTCGATTCGAACAAGGGCCTGGCGGTTCTGGTCGGCGGCGTCGGAACCGGCAAAACCACGCTTGCCAGGCGCATGCTCGACAATCTCCCTGAAGAGCGTTACGAGTCGTCACTGCTGGTCATGGTGCATTCCGGGATCACGCCCGAGTGGATACTGACCCGTATCGCCCTGCAGCTGGGGGTCATCGATCCGGCCGGGGACCGGCTGAAGTTGCTCAGGCAACTCTATTCGCGACTGCTGGAAATCGAAGAGGAAGGTCGCCGGGCCGTGGTGCTGATCGATGAAGCCCAGATGCTTCAAAGCCGTGAGCTGATGGAAGAATTCCGTGGCCTGCTCAACCTGGAGGTCCCCGGCAAGAAGTTGCTCAACATCGTCTTTTTCGGGCTGCCGGAACTCGAAGACTGCCTCGTGCTCGACGAGCCCCTGGCACAGCGGGTGGCCGTCAAGTACCATCTGAAGTCGATGGCGGTTGAAACCTCCACCTCTTATATCAAACACCGCCTGCAGGTCGCCGGCGCGCGACACATGCTGTATGCCGATGATGTGATCCCGTTGATCCACCGTTACGCCGGCGGCGTCCCGCGTCTGATCAACACCATCTGTGACAACTGCCTTTTCGAGGCTTATCTGCGCAAGTTGAAGGAGGTCGACATCAAGATCGTCCACAGCGTCGCCGGGGATCTCGGCCTCCTGCCCCAGCCGCTGATGGAGCAATCCCAGGTCAAGGTACGGGACGACCTGACGGAGATCGAGGACATGCTCGATCGCCTGGAGCAAAAGAGCTGACAACTGAATCTGATCCGACGGCCGGCCTGCCCGGCCGTTGTCCTTTGAGCGCATTGTCATGAGCCGCATTCAAATCCTTCCTGAAGCTCTCGCCAACCAGATCGCCGCCGGTGAGGTCGTCGAACGTCCGGCTTCCGTCGTCAAGGAACTCATCGAGAACGCCATCGATGCCGGATCCACGGAGATCTTCGTCGACATTGAAAAGGGTGGCAGAACCCTGATCCGCGTCACCGACAATGGCTGCGGTATGAGCCGTGACGACGCCTTCCTCGCCCTGGAGCGCCATGCCACGAGCAAGGTCAGGAACGCCGAAGACCTTTTCAGCCTGCATACCATGGGCTTTCGCGGTGAAGCCTTGCCGGCGATCGCCTCGGTTTCCCGTTTGCGCATGACCAGCCGCGAAGCCGGTGACGACAGCGGCATGCAGATTTACGCCGAAGGTGGAACGATTCGCCAGGCGGATGCCGTTGGCGCACCTCCGGGAACGGTGGTCGAGGTACGCAACCTGTTCTTCAATACGCCGGGGCGACGGAAATTCCTGCGCAAGGAGGAGACCGAGTTCGGACACATCGCCGAGATGGTGACCCGCCTGGCGATCGCGCGGCCCGATATCCACTTTCGCCTGACCCATGACGGGCGGACGGTGCTTGAAGCCTACCGGCACAGACGCCTGGAGGAGCGGGCGGCGACCCTCCTCGGCCGCTCCCTGGTCGGTGAGCTGTTGCCGGTAGAGGCAGATTCCGGGCAGGGGGACCTGTTGGTCGGGCTGCTCGGTGCTCCGGGCGTGAGCCGTTCGACAACCGGCCACATCTACACTTACGTCAACGGCCGCTACGTGCGCGACCGGGTGATTCAGCATGCCATCCTCGACGCCTATCGCACGCTCCTCGAGAAGCGCCGCTACCCGGTCGCCGTGCTCTTTCTCGATCTGCCTCCCGGCATGGTCGATGTCAACGTCCACCCGACCAAGCACGAAGTGCGCTTCCGCAACCAGCAGCACGTGCACGACTTCATCGTGTCATCGTTGCGTTCGAGGCTCTTCCAGGGGAAACCTGCCGCCAAGCCCCTGATGCCGGAAGTCGAAAGTGTCGTTGACGAGAGGCCGGCATCGACCGGTCAGGAAGCTGTGACCGCTGCACACCGCGACCGGATTCAGGAGTCTCTCGCCGCGTTCAACGCCCGGATAACCGAGATGCCGACTCCCCAGCGGCCGGTGCCAAGCATCAAGGGAGAGGCTGTCGCCTGGTCGGGGGAGACAGCGCAATCCGCTGCGGGTCTGCCGGAAGGCTGGCGGTTGATCGGTCAGTATCTCAACAGTTATCTCGTCTGTCAGTCAGGCGATGAACTTGTCCTTATCGATCAGCACGCGGCCCACGAACGGCTCGGGTTCGAACGTCTGCGCGCGCAACTTGCCGAAGGCGGCATTGCCAGCCAGGCGCTGCTGTTTCCGGTCGTTATCGAGCTCGACCAACGCGAATCGGCCGTATTCAGTAGCCAACTCGGCGACTTCTGCCGCTTCGGCTTCGAAATAGAAGATTTCGGCAGTCGCACCTACACCGTCAAGGCGGTGCCGGCGCTGCTGGGCGAAGTCGATATCGAGCGACTGGTGCGGGATTTGGCCGCCGAATTGAACGAGCTCGGCCGGACGGCGCAAATCGATGCGGAAATCGAACGCGTTCTGTCGGTCATCGCCTGCCACGGCATGGTGCGCGCTAACCACCCCCTCTCCACCAGCGAGATGCACCGGCTGATCGTCGACCTCTCATCGTTGGGCATCGGCACCTGTTGTCCCCACGGGCGGCCGGTGGC
The DNA here is from genome assembly GCA_041611575.1 of Desulfuromonadales bacterium. Lineage (GTDB taxonomy): Bacteria > Desulfobacterota > Desulfuromonadia > Desulfuromonadales > BM103 > JBFIMV01. The sequence continues at coordinate 2,994 of JBFIMV010000355.1, forward strand.
GCGTCGCCTGAGTCGACGTGAGA
>JBFIMV010000356.1:0-3003 GCA_041611575.1 Desulfuromonadales bacterium
GTACTGCACATAGTAGACCGGGTTGTCGCTGCTCTGTCGTTTGGCAAGCTCCAAGTCGAAATCGAGCTGACAGTCGGAACGGCGCATCAGGAAGAAGAACCGGCAGGCATCGCTGCCGACCTCGTCGATGACTTCACGCAGCGTGACGAAGTTGCCGGAACGTTTCCCCATGGTGAACGGCTGGCCGTCGCGCAGCAGGTTGACCATCTGGATCAACAGGACCTCAAGGGCTTCCGGAGGACGGCCCAAACCCGCCACAACGGCCTTCATCCGAGGCACGTAACCGTGGTGGTCGGCCCCCCAGACATCGATCACCCGATCGAAGCCACGGTCGAATTTTTCCATATGATAGGCGACGTCGGAGGCGAAGTAGGTCGGACTGCCATCCGACTTGATCAGGACGCGATCCTTGTCATCACCGTAATCAGTGGTCCGCAGCCAGAGAGCACCACCCTCTTCGTAGGAAAGGCCTTTCTCGGCCAGCTTGCCGAGCTCGACCTCGACCATGCGGCGATCGTAAAGGCTCTGCTCACTGAACCAGTTGTCGAACGTGATGCCAAAAGCCTTGAGATCCGCTGCAATCCAGTCGAGGACCTTGCGCACACCGAAAGCCGAGCAGCGCTTGACGGCTTCTGCTTCCGCGAGCGATGCGACGCCGGGGTCTTCCTCGTACAGCTGGGCCGCCAGGCTGCGAACATATTCGCCCTGGTAGCCATCTTCCGGAAAAGTCACGGTTTCACCGTTGAGTTCACGCAGACGCATCCACAGAGAAAGGCCGAGGGTCGCCACCTGGTTGCCGGCGTCGTTGACATAATACTCACGCTGCACATCGAAACCCGCCGCCTGCAATATCGAGGCAACGGCGTCGCCAACGGCAGCACCCCGGCCGTGCCCGACATGCAACGGCCCGGTAGGATTTGCGCTGACAAATTCAACCTGCACCTTGGTATTCTGGCCGAAATCGGAACGGCCGAAGGCCGTACCGGCAGCGGCAATATCATCTAGCACCTGGTACCAGCAGGCAGGGGAAAGCGTAAAATTGACAAACCCCGGACCGGCAACTTCGACCTTGCTGAGGAAATCGCAGTCCCCCAGCGCCGCGACCAGGGCGTCAGCTATCTGGCGGGGAGCTTTTTTTTCGGCTTTTGCCAGAGTCAGCGCCAGGTTGGTGGCGAAATCCCCGTGCTCCGGATTGCCCGGCACCTCGATATGCACCTCGGGGACAACCCCCGAATGCAGAGTCCCTTTATCAAAACAGGCCTGCAGGGCATCTTGAACCTGCAGCCTCAGACGATCCATCATGCTCTTCTCATTCCTCTCCCGAGGCGGGCTTGGCCTCAAGCTGTTTCTGCCTGCGCAGGACGACATCTTCACAGTAGTCCGGACAATGCAGAGTGCAATCGTCTCCCATGGAAAAGCGCTTGGCACAATTGGCGCGCCAGGCGCAGTGCAGACAGAGCTTACGTAAGTCTTCCGTCATGATCACGCCCTCTGCAAGGTGCGAAAGGGTTGTATGTTAGCTCTGCACTCTCGGGGTGTCAAGCGCAAGGGGAGCCTGCAGAAAATGGCCACAGGCCCAGAAATAACAGCAAAGGCTCACCCCGCTGAACGGAATGAGCCTTGATCCCTTGCAGGCTGAAAAAAGACTTAACGTTTTCCGGTAAACTGGAAGATAAGCTCGTCGTCGCGCACCATGCCGAGCTCGGTCCTGGCAATCCTCTCAATCGCCTTGCGATCCCCATGGAGTGCGGAAATCTCGGCACGCAGCACATCATTCTGCTGCCTGGCTTCAGCCACCGACTTGGCGATTTCGTCCTTCTGAGCGGAGAGTTTCAACATATGCAAGACGCCCCGGTCGCCGAACAAGGCAAAACCAAGGATCAACAGAACCAGGGCCAATGGCCACAGATTCAGCCGCCCCCCAACCGGGCGCGAAGCTTGCGTTGGACTCCCCGCCATAAAAACCGCTCCACAATAACCAGACCACACAGGTAACAGAAGGCTTCAACTTGGGAATTGTTTCATCAATTCACATTAAAAATCAAGACTTTTTCAGCCAGGTCCGGAAAGTCCGGCGCAGATGAGACGTGCGTCGCGTCAGGAACGCCTCAGCCAGCCAAGACAACAACCCCGGCCGCCGCGTACCTTGCCTGTCCCCCGGCGGAAGGTTTCAGGTCGGCACGAGTACCTCGCTATTAGGTGCCAGACAAGCAGAAGGCCTGCCGTCCGGCAGGCCTTCTGCAATGATGTTACTTGAGCGTCAGGCGGTCCCTGAACGTCTCGAGCTTACGCTGACCGATTCCTTTGACCTCGGCCAGTTGATCGATGCTCTTGAAGGGCCCGTGCTCTTTGCGATAGGCGACAATGCGTTCGGCCAGGGCCGGTCCGATCCCAGGCAAATCCTGCAGCTGTTCCGCAGTTGCCTGGTTCAATGGCACCGTTTCAACAATCTGGGCGGCGACCGCCTTACCGGCGGCCAGAGTAACTTCAGGGGTGAGGCAGGACATACCGACTGCAGCCACAAGGGCCAACATCAACAGACAACGTTTCATTGCAAATCCCTCCAAAACAAATAAAAGATAAAAGAACCCGATGATGGCATAACATAATGCAATCCCTCCTGGAATTCACCTCCCTCCCGGATTTGAATAGCCATCCAACCCGGCCCGCAGTGAGCCGCATCGGTTGATTGGCAAGCGCTAAGGAAGATATCAACATCTCTCCCTTAATTCAAGTCATCTTGTAAAATCATCAATCTTTCCAGCCAAGCCCATCCCCGAAGCCCCTGTTCCGGCCAAGGCCGGCGAGGGCGAAATTGAGCATGACTTCGTGGTCCTCGTCACCATCAGCGAGGGAACGGTTGCGGTAAGTCAGGAACAGGCTCCAGCACTGGCTCCGGTATTCGACACCAAAGACTTTTTCCAGCTCCCGCTTCTCTCTGAAATCGTAACGTTCTTCAAATCTGACATAAAAGGGCTTGAACAAAGACGTGTCCAGCTGGAA
>JBFIMV010000357.1:0-2989 GCA_041611575.1 Desulfuromonadales bacterium
GGTCGGTGATGTGGAATTCTTCTGCGACCAAACCGACCCGGCGGTTGGTGGCCAGCAGGTTGGCCCCCTCCCGCACCGACTCGCGGTCGAATCCATAGCGCAGAGGAGCGCCCGACAACAAGGTAAACAGGCCGCTCTTGGCGTTTCCTTGCAGGTCAAGGACCATATCGTAGCGTTCCTTGCGCAACGTGCGGATGACTGTCAAGCCTCCCTTGAGCGACGCCACGACACCGGCGTTGCGCCAAACCTTGGTTGCCAGCCGGTGCACCTTGTCGACCAGCGGGTGTCCCTCGAGGAACGGCGCGAAGGCCTCTTCGACCAGCCAGTCGATCTGCACGCCTTCTCTCGCGCTGCGGATGAACGGCAGCACGGGTAGGGCATGGACGACGTCGCCCAGGGCGCTGACCTTGACAATCAGGACCTTCATCGCTCTGCCACCATCAGCTCAGCAACCGCACACATGACGTCGTCAACCGTGACCCGCTCCATGCAACGATGATCGATAGGGCACTGACGCAAAAGGCAGGGCGAACATTCAACCGGATGACGCACGACACGTGAGCGTTCAGACCAGGGTGACGTGGTCGTATGATCGGTCGGGCCGAAAATCGCCACCAGGGGCGTGCCGAAAGCCGCGGCGACGTGCATCGGCCCGGAATCGTTGGTCACCACCAGGCGGCAGGCGGCAAGAAGGGCCATCATCTGGCGGACGCCGGTCGCGCCGATGAAATTCCGGCAGGGATGCTTCATGGCCTGCGCGATGTCCCTGCCGATTTCGGCCTCTGCGGGTCCGCCGGTCAGGATGATCGACAGGCCGTACTCTTCGACCAGACGATCCGCAACGGCAGCGAAACGCTCGGGAATCCAGCGCTTGGCAGAGCCGTAAGCCGCCCCCGGATTGATGGCTGCGACCGGACCGGCAGGCAGCTCGCGGGAGGCCCAGGACTGTTCCCCCGGTCGCAGGGCGAGAGTCATCGTCTTGGTTTCGGGCTTCATGCCTGCTTCGCCAAGCATGTGCAGGTAATAGTCGGTATGGTGGAGTCGACGCTCGGTTTCACCGATCGCCACAGGGTGTGTCAACAGCAGCCTGCGGCCATCTGTCGCGTAACCGACCCGGCACGGGATGCCGGCAAGAAAGGCCATGATCGCCGCCTCGACGGCGTTCTGGAAAAGGATCGCCCCATCGAACTTCCTGCCGCGCAACCTGGTGACAAAACGCAGAAAACCGAGGACACCGTCATGGGTACCCTTTTTGTCGTACACCAGCACCTCGTCGCAATCCGGGTGATATTCAAACAGGGATGCGACCAGGGGGTTGGCAACGACGGTAATCTGCGCTTGTGGAAAAGATTGCCGCACGGCATGCAGTGCCGGAACCGTCATGACGGCATCACCAATCCAGTTGGTCGTCCTGACCATCAGGCGGTGCATCTTATCGGGACGAATCTCTTTCAAAACGATCGCCTGGGCCCTCAGGAACGAGCGGAACTGCCGTCAATCGGCAGCGCTTCGTCAACCAGCATGACGGGAATATCGTCCCGGACCGGGTAGGACAGCCCGCAGGCGTGACAATCGAGGGTCTCTTGCGCATCGTTCCTTGCCACCGGGCCCTTGCAACGGGGGCAGGCGAGGATGTCAAGGAGTTCCTTGGCCAACTGCATTGTCGTTCCTTTCAATCAATTCATCGAGCATGCGGTCCAGAGGTGAGGCATCCTCGAAAGCCAGGTCAATTGCCACCTGGTAACAAGGCACAGGGATATCGTCTGCGTTCAGTTTAACGCCATCTTTCTCCGTGGTTAACAGCACATCACAACTATGACATGCATCGCCCAGCCGATTCAACAGCTCCGCATCGTATTCCTGGTGGTCGCTGAGCGACATGGTGCCGCACAGGTTCACGCCGCGCGCTGCAAGCGTTTTGAAGAATTCATCCGGGCGGGCGATACCGGCGAACGCCAGGCATTTTTTGCCCTTCAGGTCATCCCATCCCACGCAACCGCCGTCCAGGGCAACAAGCTGCCCGGCCAGAGCGTGCCGGCTGTGCATCACGGGGACCGAAAGCGGCAGTGCGACTGTGCCGACAGCTTCAGAACGGGTCATGACCACCAGATGGCAACGCCTCAGGGCCGACAGCGGCTCGCGCAACGGACCGGCGGGCAGGAGACGGCCATTGCCGAACGGCTTGCGGCTGTCGAGCAGCACGACGTCAAGGTCACGATGCACGACCCGGTGCTGAAAGCCGTCATCAAGCACAATGACCCTGGCACCGCCCCGTTCCGCCGCTGCCACACCGAGCGCTCTCCGACGGGAGACGAAGACCGGCACACCGGGATTGCGCCGCGCCAGCAGGAATGGCTCATCTCCACATTCATCGGCAGACATGAACTGGCCATCGGCAGGATTGACCTGCCCGACCTCTCCGCGGAAGCTGCCCCCATATCCCCGACTGACGATGGCACATGGTACACCGCGCTTCAGAAGTCGCTTGACCAGCGCATCAACCATGGGAGTCTTGCCTGTTCCGCCCGCGGTCAGGTTGCCGACGGAGATGACTGGCACAGAGGCCCGATACACCTTACGCAGCCCCAATTCGAACACAAGGTTTCGAACCGATATAACCATGCGGTACAAACAGCTGAGGGGCCAGAGCCCCCCGATAACGATCCAGCCGGCAGCATTCTGCGGTCCCATCTCGAACACTTCACGATACAGTTCCCGCAATCCGGTGGTATTCATGCGATCTGCCTGGCAATGACTTCCAGAGTCCGCTCGGTGGCGCCGCGGTTCTCCTGCAGCAGGCGGCTGCCATTGTCACCTATCCGCAGAGCCTCCTCCGGATTTTCCAGCAACAGCTTCATCTGCAGGTAAAGATCCTCTTCATCCCTGACCTGCAAACCGCCATGAGCCTGCCTCAACAGCCTGGCTATTTCCTTGAAGTTCTGCATGTACATGCCGAACATGACAGGTTTCTTCATCAGGGAGGCCTCAA
>JBFIMV010000358.1:0-2981 GCA_041611575.1 Desulfuromonadales bacterium
GATATGAGTCCGCCGAGCCAGGGGAGGACGCGACGGAAATAGAAGTAATAGATCGTGCGGAAAAACCAGTTGCGGGGCGTGGCGAATTCGAGGATCACCGCCCGGCCACCGGGCTTGAGGACGCGCGCCATTTCGCAGAGCCCCTGCTGACGGTCGACGACATTGCGGATACCGAAAGCGATGGTGACCCCATCGAACAGGGCGTCAGGGTGAGGCATGGCTTCACAGGGGGCGTTGATCAACAGGAGTCGCTCGCGAAACGGCGATGCCGCGATCTTGTCGCGGCCGAGCACGAGCATCCCCTGCGTAAAATCCGAACCGACGATGCGCACCGAGGCATCGGTCTGACGGGCGACCTCAAGGGCCACGTCACCCGTCCCGGTGGCGATATCAAGCACCATGCCTCCCGGCGGCACATCCAGCTGCCGTACGGCAAAGCGCCGCCAGCGCCGGTCAATCCCCAGGGACAGGACGCGGTTCAGCAGATCGTAACGCGGCGCGATGCGATCGAACATGTCGCGGATACCCCGACCTTTTTCTGTCAGCTTGGTCACGTGATTTCACTCGAACAGCTTTAGCATGCCTGGAATACTGCGCGCCGATTATGTAACACGAGCCTCTTCCGGTTGTCAGCCAAAAACCACAAACGACCGCATTCCCTCCGCTAATCCCTCTCAACCCGTGAATCTATAATATTTGGGTCATGACTAGTTTAGGAGCCACCTCAAGCCAGCACCACGCCTCTCCGCGGTTCTCAGCCCCGCCAGCGCCCTGCTCTCAAGTTGACGGATGCGATGCAACCTGGTTTCATCGGCCGCAGACAGACATCCGGAGCTCAGCAACGGTAAGATTATCGACAGTACGGCGAGTGGCTGGAAGAACATGCTGGCCTCCAAGGGGAATGACATGCTGTCAGGAAGAAGGGGACAAACGTGATAAAGAATAGCCCTGCCAGGCCCGGCAGCCTTTACGGCCAGACTGGAAACATTTATCCTGCCGGAGAACCCGTCCTGAATCAGCCTGACTGTTCTTATGTCGGAGAGGTCACCACGATACCATGAATACCCTCCTCGTTACAGCAGCCGTCGTCATCGAAAACGGCAAGGTCCTGATCACACGACGTCCCGAAGGCGTGCGTCATCCGGGATTCTGGGAATTTCCCGGTGGCAAGGTTGATGCCGGTGAGGGCCCCGAAGAGGCCCTTGTCAGGGAATTGCGTGAAGAGCTTGATGCCGATATCGTTGTCGAAGGGATATTTGAAGTGGTTTTTCATCGCTATGACTGGGGGCCGGTATTGATCCTCGCCTATCGCTGTCGTCTGGTCAGTACGCAGCTGCGAGACATAGGCGTTGCAGAACATCGTTGGGTGGATCCTCAAGCGCTGCAAGCCTACAACCTGCTGCCAGCTGATGGACCCATCGCCGCCCGGCTTGCAGAAACCGCCCGCCCGTGACAAGCAATGCCAGGTACTCATAAAACAGTATTTACCTTTATGACAGCTCCGGTCCGCAACCAAACGAGACATTAGAAAATACCTCAAAAGCAGGGCCGATAACCCATCAAGTGGAATTTTATACAATATACCTAAGTGCAATAATAAAATTTCAACAAACGGGACTCCACATTATATTGACAACAATAAAACAGCGTATTATTTTTGCTTAAAATCGACGCCATCCTCCCCTTTGGTTTCAATCAGGAGCCTCCAGTGCCTTCCAGAGATAAGGAATCCTACTCAATACAGGCCGTAGAAAACGCCCTCGATGTGCTTGAGGCCCTCAGTGACATCGAAGATGACGTCCGCATAAGTCAACTATGCGAAAAGCTCGCGATGAACAAGACCAGCGTTTTCCGTTTGCTGGCAACCTTTGAAAACCGCGGCTACGTCGAGCGTGAAGAGCAATCGGGCAAATATCGTCTCGGGCTCTCCGCCTATGAAATCGGTCAGAAATTCCTGTCCCGCATGAGCCTGCTGCGATACGCCCGCCCGGTTGCCGAGCGCCTGGCTCGCGAATGCGGCGAGGCGGTTTACGTTGTCGTCAGACGCCGTAAAGAGGCGCTCTTCCTCGACATGGTCGACACCAGCCACAAGGTCAAGATCGTCCCCCTGACCGGCAGGCGCTTTCCGCTTGAATTGACCGCAGCAGGACAGGTGTTGCTGGCTTTTTCTCCCCCGGCCCAGGAAGCAAACAGTACGTCTCAGCCTGCAGCAGCCAACCTGGCGACGATTCGCCGCCTGAGATACGCCCTGGACAGCAACACCATTGGTGAAGGGATCACGACCGTAGCGGCGCCCCTGTTCGGGGTCAGCGGCAAGCTCCACGGTGCCCTCTGCGTCGTCGGCCCGGAATTCCGCTTCAACGCAACGACCATCGAGAAGTCGGTCCTCAACCCTCTCATAGAAACCTGCAGCATCATCTCATCTAAACTGGGGTGGCATTCTCCCCACCCTCCTCGCCGCTGAAGCGTCAATAGTCAACCGGAACGGACGTCAATTCTGCACCAGTTCACCCCCGACCGCAGAGCATGTCCTGCCCGCCTCCAGGCTGCGTGAAGCAGCAAGCGCCATGGCACCCGGCGCCCTCCAGACAACCTCTGCGAGGCGTCAGGTGACAGTCGGCAGCAGGGCGACCGGGTGACTGCGACTGCTCAGCCAGACCCCGGCGAACACCAGACTGCAGGCCAGCCATTGACCGGCATTCAACGTCTCACCGAGGATCAGCATGCCAAGCAGGACGCTGAAGACCGGTATCAGGTTGATATAGCCGGCGGCGCGATTGGCCGGAATGCGACTGACACCGTAATTGTAGCAGGCATAGGCCCCGAAGGTGATGACGGTCCCCAGGTAGAGGACCGCCAGGGCCGGCCCCATCTGCCACCCAACCGGAAAACCGACCTCCGGCAGCAACAGGAAGGGGAAAAAGAAGAGGCTGCCGAGAAACGCCTGGAAGGCCGTAAGGAAGAGCGGCGGGTAATTGGCC
>JBFIMV010000359.1:0-2972 GCA_041611575.1 Desulfuromonadales bacterium
ATGGATCGGCACTGGCGGCCGCTCCCCCTTCGGCGCCTACGGCTACAACCCGGAAGGGGTTCGCATCGGCCAGGACGGCTCCCGCCACCGGCGCGCGGTCAAGGTCTGGGACAAGCGCGAGTTCAAGAACCTCGACGGCTCTGTGGAACTCGGCACTCGCAACATCAAGGTCGCTTTGCGGCGCCTGCGGCACTTCGCCCGCGAAGGGGCGCCCGAGGTCCTCGACCTGCCCGGCACCATCCGCGCCACCGCCAACAACGCCGGCTGCCTCGACCTGAAGCTGGTTCCCAAACTGCACAACAGGGTCAAGGTGCTGCTCTTCTTCGATGTCGGCGGCTCCATGGACGACCACATCAAGGTCTGCGAAGAGCTCTTCTCAGCGGCTCGTTCCGAATTCAAGCACCTCGAATATTTCTATTTTCACAATTTCGTCTACGAGAGCGTCTGGCGCGACAACCAGCGTTACCGGGCCGAACGCCTCGACCTCTGGGAGCTGATCCACACCTACGGTCCCGACTACAAGCTGATCTTCGTCGGCGACGCTGCCATGAGCCCCTACGAAATCACCACGGTCGGCGGCAGCGTCGAGCACTTCAACGAAGAGGCCGGCTACGTCTGGCACCAGCGTCTGACGGAAACTTACAAGGACGCCATCTGGCTCAACCCGACCCCGCAGGGCTGGTGGATGTTCACCCAGTCGATCGGCATGGTGCGGCAGCTGATGGAGGGGCGGATGTATCCGCTGACGCTCGAGGGGCTGGAAGCGGGGATCCGGCAGTTGAGCAGGGCGACAGGATGAGTGTTTTTTAGGGCGACTGAAGGGCAAGAGAGATGTCAGGTTGCCGCCACCGATAAAATTGGTATGATGTCCCCCGATTCTATCGTTTTGTGGCAAGGTCAAATCAACTCACCAGACATTATCGATCGTGGAGCCCCAGCATGTTCAGCCTGCCTCTCCCTCCGAACCTTCATGCCGTGGCAGTGCTTGCCCTTGCAGTCTTCGCCCTGTTCCTGTTTACCCGCAAGAACCTTCCCCTGGAGACATCCAGCTTTATCATCCTGATTTGCCTGGCTGTCGGCTTCGAGCTTTTCCCTTTTGAACTCGAAGGGGCAATCCTCCGCCCCGACACTTTTTTCCATGGCTTCGGTCACGAGGCCCTGGTGGCGGTTTGCGCCCTGATGATTGCCGGCCAGGGCGTGGTCCGTACCGGCGCTCTTGAACCAGTCGGCCGGGGGCTCGCCCGATTGTGGAAGGTCAGCCCGGCAGTCTCGTTACTGCTCACCCTGCTGGTCGCCGCCTTCATCAGCGCCTTTATCAATAACGTGCCCGTTGTCGTGCTGCTCCTGCCGATTCTGATCAGCGTCTCCATCCGGACCAGGATCAATGCTTCCAAGGTGCTGATGCCGATGGGGTTCGCGACCCTGCTGGGCGGGACCTGCACCACCATCGGCACCTCGACCAATCTTCTGGTGGTTTCCGTTGCCGCGGACATGGGGCTCAGGCGCATAGAAATGTTTGATTTTATCGTCCCGGCCGTCATCGCCGGAGGGGTCGGGATCGCCTACCTCTGGCTGGTCGTGCCACGGATCATGCCAGACAGGAAGCAGACGCTGGCAGACACCTCGCCGCGGGTCTTTTCCGCACACCTGGCGATTCCGGAAGAGAGTTCCATCGTCGGCAAGACCCTTGCGGACGCCATCCAGAAAGTCGACGGGGGCATGCGGGTCAAGGGCATCAGGCGCACGGACAATGTGATCATGCCGCTCCCCAGCGTGATCCTGAAGGCCGGCGATCAACTGATCATTCGCGACACCCCGGAGCGCCTGAAAGAGATCGAAGCGGTGCTGGAGGGGGCTCTTTATCGGGATGAAAAACTGGGAAAACCGGTCAGTGAAGACCACCCGCTCAAGGCCGAAGACCAGCAGATTGCCGAAATTGCGGTCATCCAGGGCTCGCACCTGCGGGGAAAAACCTTCCGCGAAATTCGTTTTGCCGACCGTTACGGCACCATCATTCTGGCCATTCACAGGGCAGGCAAGCGTTTGCAGAAGAGGATCGACTCGATCAACGACGTCCGCCTGCAGTCCGGCGACATCCTGCTGGTCCAGGGCCCGCGTGAGCAGATCGTCAAACTGAAAAAAGAGAAAGACCTCCTGGTGCTCGATGCCACCATGGACCTCCCCTTCACGCAGAAAGCGCCTTTGGCCCTGCTGATCATGCTGTCGATTATCGTTACGGCGGCCCTGGGCTGGCTGCCGATCGCGATCAGCGCATCCTTAGGCGCTCTGGTCATGATTCTCTTTGGCTGCCTGAGCTGGAGCGACGCGACCAAGGCCTTGAGCACTCAGGTGATCATGATCGTCGTCGCGAGCCTGGCGCTCGGTTCGGCGTTGTTGAAGACCGGAGGCGCCGACTACCTGGCGCAATTGTTCCTGAGCCTTTCAGGAGGCGCCTCGCCGGCGGTCATGCTCAGCGGGCTGATGCTGCTGATGGCCCTCCTGACCAACGCCGTTTCCAATAACGCAACGGCCGTCATGGGCACGCCGATCGCCATATCGATCGCGACCCAGATGGGGCAGCCGGCCGAGCCTTTTGTGCTGGCGGTGCTGTTCGGCGCCAACATGAGCTACGCCACGCCGATGGCCTATAAGACCAACCTGCTCGTCATGAATGCCGGCGAATACACCTTCAGCGATTTCCTGCGGATCGGCATCCCCCTGGTGCTGATTCTCTGGGGGACCTTGTCCTGGCTCCTGCCGGCCTTGTACGGGTTTTAATTGCGCCAACCGCTGTTTTGTGAGCAGGGCGCCGGCTCGAATCCCGGGAATTCTCCCGGAAAAAATCGAGCAGGCGATCGCAGCGAACCCCGATGTGCAGCGGACCGTCCCGCAGACCGCTGCCTGGTAGAAAAAACCAGCCAGCCACTGTTCAGAATAAGGAGATAACCATGGATGCCATCGAAATGATCAAG
>JBFIMV010000360.1:0-2945 GCA_041611575.1 Desulfuromonadales bacterium
GCCGCGACCCGCGCCATCAACTGCTGCCACTTCGCCCTGCTGACCGACGGCCGCCACAAGATCCCCTTCGACGAGATCGGCGACATGCCGCTCTATCTGCAGGTCAAGCTGTTGCGCGTGCTCGAGGAAAAGCAGATCGTGCGCATCGGCTCGAACAACGCCGTCAGCGTCGATATCCGCATCATCGCCGCCTCGCACAAGAATCTCCCCGAGATGATCCGCGAGCACAAGTTCCGCGAGGACCTCTTCTACCGGCTCAACGTCATCCCCCTGGAGATCCCGCCGCTGCGGGAGAGACGGGTCGACATCGAACCGCTCATGCGGTTTTTCATCCGCAAGTACTGCACCCTGTTCAATAAGCAGTTCCGCACCCTCGACCCGCAGGTGGTGGCCGCCTTCCTGACCTACGGCTGGCCCGGCAACGTGCGCGAGCTGGAGAACAGCGTCGAATTCATGATCAACATGATGGACGCCGACGGCGTGCTCGGCACGGCGCTGCTCCCCAAGAGTCTCACCGAGGCTGAAGGGGACACGGCGGATGCCGCACCGGGGGTGCGCTCCCTGCGGGACCTGGAGCATGAAGAGATCCGCAAGGCGCTGGAGCTCTACGGCACCAGCACCCAGGGGAAGAAGATGGCGGCCAGGCAACTCGGCATAGGGGTCGCCACCCTCTACCGCAAGCTCGACGCCGCCAATTTATCAGATTGAGAAATCGGCGGGCCGGAAACTAATCCTGCGACAGGCGCTGGCGGTAGGCTTCGGCGATCCCGGCGCCGGAGGTTTCGCGGTAGATGGAGGGGAGGGCCTGGCCGGTCTCCTTCATCACGGCGACGATCTCGTCGAAGGGGATCTTGTGGCGGCCGTCGGTCAGCAGGGCGAAGTGGCAGCAGTTGATGGCGCGGGTCGCGGCATGGGCGTTGCGCTCGATGCAGGGGATCTGCACCAGCCCCATGACCGGGTCACAGGTCAGCCCCAGATGATGTTCCAGGCCCATTTCCGCAGCATATTCAATCTGTTGCAGCGATCCCCCGTGCAGCATGGTGGCCGCCGCTGCAGCCATTGAGCAAGCCGTTCCGACCTCACCCTGACAACCGACTTCGGCACCGGAAATGGAGGCGTTGTGTTTGACCAGGTTGCCGACCAGGCCGGCCACCGCCAGGGCGCGCCGCATGTCTTCTGGCCTGCAGTCGAGGGTCTCTTCGAGATAACGCAGCACGGCAGGGACGACGCCGCTCGACCCGCAGGTCGGGGCGGTGACCACGACGCCGCCGCTGGCGTTCTCTTCGGCGACAGCGTGGGCGTAGGCGCTCAGGGTGCCGTCCTGTTTGAAGTGGGGGCCGAACAGGGCAACCTTGCGGTGCAGCGACCAGGCCCTGCGGGCGAGGCCGAGCCCCCCCGGCAACGCGCCTTCCTTCGCCAGCCCGCGCTCGATCGAACGGTACATCGCCTCGCGGACTTCATCGAGAAAAATGTCAATCTCCTCCCCTTCGCAGAGCCTCACATACTCCCACAGGGCTTCGCCGGTCCGGTCGCAATGCTTGAGAATCTCGGCCATGCTTGACAGCTGATAGACTTCGGGCGAGGCGCTCTCTTTCTCCGGGTCGAGAAGTGCGCCGCCGCCGATGCTGTAGACCTCCCATGATGCAAGTTGCACATCGTCGGCGTTCAACGCCTCGAAGCGCATGCCATTCGGATGCAGGGGCAGCAGTTCGGCCGGCTTCCAGACCAGTTCGAGCTTGCGCGGGCCGAAAGCGGCATAAAGCGTCTGATCGGTGAGGTGCCCTCGCCCGGTCGCTGCCAGGCTGCCGAACAGGGTGACGCGGTAGCGCGAGGCATCCGGACAGCGCTGCAGAAACAGTTCGGCCGCCTGCCGCGGTGCCATGGTGTGGCTGCTGGATGGGCCAGTGCCGATGCGGTAAAGTTCGCGAATCGTTTTCATCAGGGTCCTCCGATGTGGGCGCGACGTCTCTGTCGCCTGTGCTCTTCCTGTCGAAGCAAATTCCTGTCCAAACTTTTCATTCTCCTGGAAGTGGCTTGCATAATGCATAGGGTCTGTCACTCGGGGCGAGCAGAAGCCTCTCCCGTAACCATACCAGGATGAAACCATGAAGCACGTGCTCGGTCTGAAATGCGTTCTCTGCGGCAAGGAGTATTCCCCCGACCTGGTGGACTACGTCTGCCCGGACCATGGCGACGAGGGGATCCTGGATGTCCAGTATGACTATAACCTGATCGGCAGGGCTTTTGACCGGCAGCAGCTGGCGCAGTCCACGGACTTCAGTATCTGGCGATACCGGCCCTTGTTGCCGGTTCGGGACGGCTCGCCGGTCCCGCCGCTCACGGTTGGCTGGACGCCGCTCTACGCGGTTCCCCGTCTGGCCGCCGGCCTCGGGTTGCGACACGTCTGGGTCAAGGATGAAGGCCGCCAGCCGACCGCGTCCTTCAAGGACCGGGCGAGTGCCCTCGCCGTGGTCAAGGCGCGCGAGCAGGGCGCCGGAGTCATCACCACCGCCAGCACCGGCAACGCCGCCGCCGCTCTCAGCGGGCTATGTGCCAGCGTCGCTCAACCCAATGTGATTTTTGTCCCGGAGGCCGCGCCGCCGGCAAAGGTCGCCCAGCTGCTGGCCTTCGGCGCGAGGGTCCTGCTGGTCAAGGGGACCTATGACGATGCGTTCGACCTCTGCCTGAGCGCCGCTCGCGAATACGGCTGGTACAATCGCAACACCGGTTACAACCCCTACATGAGCGAAGGGAAGAAGACCGCCAGTTTTGAAGTCTGCGAACAGCTCGGCTGGCAGGCGCCGGACCGCATCTTCGTCAGTGTCGGCGACGGCTGCATCATCGGCGGGCTGTACAAGGGTCTCAAGGATCTGCTCGCGCTCGGCTGGATCGACCGCATGCCGAAGCTGATGGGGATTCAGGCGGCCGGCAGCAATTTTCTCACC
>JBFIMV010000361.1:0-2924 GCA_041611575.1 Desulfuromonadales bacterium
CTCCCCCTGGCCGGCCAGCATGCCGAGGCCGTCGGCCGCGGCCAGACCGCGGGAGCGGGCGGCGGCCACCAGCGGCGTCGGCGCAGCGGCATAGACCATGTCGTAGACCGCCCCGCCCTTGCGGACACACGCCGTGACATCCCCCCGGAAAGACTCGCCATGCAGGCCGACCGACGACGTATTGACCAGCAGGTCGACCGGCCCTGCCGTCGCGGCAGAACCTTCAGCAGCGAATTCGACCTCGGCCAGGTCTAGAGCAGCAAGAACCGTACCCTTGAAGCGGGGCGACATCTCTGCGACCAGCGCTTCGGCCCTCTCCCGCGTCCGGTTGGCGACCCCGACCCAGGCCGCACCGGCCCGGCAAAAGGCGACGAGCGCCGCCCGGCAGGCGCCGCCGGCGCCGAGCAGCAGGATGCGTGACTGCGCGGGCTTGAAGTCGAATTCGGCAGACAGCGCCGCCAACAGCCCGATGCCGTCGGTATTGTAACCTTTCAGGTAACCTTTGTCGTTGACAATCGTGTTGATCGCGCCGATCAGCGCCGCTTCGTCGTCGAGTTCGTCGACCAGTCTGCAGGCTGCCTCCTTGTGCGGGATCGTCAGGTTGACCCCGCGCAGGCCCATGGCGCGGATGCCGGCGATTGCGTCACTTAACTGTGTGGCGGTGACATGAAACGGCACATAGACGGCGTCGAGAGCACAGTCGCGGATCGCCGCGTTCTGCATTTTCGGCGAGAGCGAATGTGCGACCGGGTCGCCGAAGATGCCGACCACCTGCGTTCTGCCACTCAGCTGCATGGCACGCCTCCTTAACGTTATCACGGAGCAAAAACCAATAAAAAGGTTCAAACGGGAACAATGAAACTTGCCACCAAGACACCAAGACACAAAGAGAATCCGGGATGTTCCGGGTATTACAAACTCATCAAGGCCGTTCTTGGTGCCTTGGAAACTTGGTGGCGACAACATCCTGCATGGGTTATTGACCCATATTACAATCGCCCGGGCCGGACCGATGGCCGCAGTCGAGATATTCGCGATACTCGACGACCTGCGCCCCCGCCAGGACTTCGCGAGCGCAGGCGATGTCGGCGAGAACCGCCTTCTGCAAGGCATTCACCGAGGCGAACCGCCGCTCCTCGCGCAACCGCGCGACGAAATAGATGCGCAGGCGTTCACCGTAGAGGTCGCCGGAGAAATCGAGCAGGTGGATCTCGAGCGTCGGCGACGCGCCGTCGAAGGTCGGCCGCCGGCCGATGTTGATCACCGCGTCGTATGATGCCTCACGCCATTTGACCTTGACGGCGTAGACCCCTTCACGCGGCAGGAGCTCCTTCTCCGTCGCCAGGTTGGCGGTCGGGAAACCGAGCTGCCGCCCTCGCCGATCGCCGTGCACGACGATGCCGTCGAGGGTGAAGTTGCGGCCGAGGACACCGACCGCTTCGGCGACCTCCCCCTTTTGCAGCATGTCGCGGATGCGCGTCGAGCTGTAGACTTCCTCCCCGGCCCGGATCGGCTCGAGCACTTCGAGGGTGAAACCGTGGACCTGCGCCTGCGCGGCGAGAAACTTCACATCCCCCTCACGGTTGCGGCCGAAAGCGTAGTCGTAGCCGACAATCAGGTGTTTCAGGCCGAGGCGACGGACGAGGATTTCAGCGACAAAATCCGCGGCCGGCAGACCGGCCAACTCCCGGGTAAAGTCGAGGACGACCAGCAGGTCGATGCAGGACGCCGTCAGCAGGCGCACCTTCTCCTCGGGGGTGTTGATGCGCGGCGGCGCCTTGTCGGGGGCCAGCAGCCGCAGCGGGTGCGGCTCGAAGGTCAGCACCGCCGCCGTGCCGTCGATCTCCTGCGCCCTGCGCACCACCCGCCGGAAAATCTCCCGGTGGCCAAGGTGCACGCCATCAAAGTTGCCGATGGTCAGCACGGTCCGCCGTGGCGGGCTCAGGTTTTCAAGGTTCTTGATGACCTGCATTTCAGGATCCATCTCCAAAGTTCATCGCAGCACTCATCGCTCATCGCTCATCGCTCATCGCACAGCACTGGTTGCACATTCACTCAGCACTCAGCACTCAGGACTCAGCACTGTATTTAAGCACTCATCGCCCATCGCTCATCGCTCAGCACTGTATTTAAGCACTCATCGCCCATCGCTCATCGCTCAGCACTGTTTTTCACCGCTTATCGATTAGGCGGAAGTCGATCTCGCGACGTTCGAGGTCGACCTTGTGCACCCGCACGTTGACCGGCGTGCCGATGCTGAATTCGCGGCGGCGGTTGCTGCCGATCAGGCGGTGCCGCTCCTCTTCGAACTGGTAGAAATCGTCGGTCAGACCTGAAACGTGTACCAGCCCTTCGACGAAAATGTCGCGCAGCTCGACGAAAAAGCCGAAGGACTGCACCGATGTCACCAGGCCTTCGAAGGTTTCGCCGACTCGGGCGGACATGAACTGGCATTTCTTCAGGTTGACGATATCCCGCTCGGCCTCCATGGCCCGTCGCTCGGCAACCGATGACTGCCTGGCGATCTCGTCAAGCGGCGTTTTAGAGCGCAGGCCGCGCTCCCGGCCATCGCTCAGGCTGTGCTTGAGGATGCGGTGGACCGTCAGGTCAGGGTAGCGGCGGATCGGCGAGGTGAAGTGGCAGTAATCGTCAGCCGCCAGGCCGAAATGCCCCTGGTTGGTTGTAGCATAAACCGCCTGCGGCAGGCTGCGCAACAGCACATGGTTGATCACCGCTTCTTCCGGCCGGCCGGCGACCCGCTCGAGGAGTTCCTGCAGCAGCTTCGGCGTGACCCCCTCGGCAGGTATGGAGATCCCCTGGTTGAAGTAGGCGATGAACTCCTGGAAGGCGATCATCTTCTCCGCGCCCGGCGCCTCGTGCACCCGGTAGACCAGCGGCACCTTGCGGCTGCCGAGCCAGGCGGC
>JBFIMV010000362.1:0-2923 GCA_041611575.1 Desulfuromonadales bacterium
CAGCTTTGCCGGGTACATCTGCTGCGGGCCGTGATTGACCGAGTAGTAACTGGCGATCGCCCGCTGATATTGCAGGCCACGCCACAGGAGCTCTGCCTCCCGCGCCTGCTGCATGGTACTTCGCCAGGACTGGCCGGCAAGTCCGGCCGCCAGGCCGAGAACGGAAACCAGCACGAGCATCAGCAGCAGCGCCGCGCCACGCTGAGAGGCCCTGTCGGCTTGCATGCGAATGGCTGAACGGGTCAGGAACATATGGCGCCTGGGCAAACCCGGTACGGAACGTGGTGTCAAACAGTCGGGGCGAAAACGCCCGACCTGGTTCTCAATGCGCACCTCATCGGCGGCAGGCCCCGCCCTGGGCTACCGGCCAACCCAACCCTTACTTGTCGTTCCCCAGCAGGTAGGAAAGGATGACTTCGTCCAGGCCGATCTCCACGGCCGAAGCCGGAGGCGTTTTTTTCGGTGGTGCCGCAGCCGGTGGAGGCTCGGGCTTGGGCCCGGGCTCAACGTCTGCCGCCGGCGGTGTGCCGGTTTCGATGAGAGCAGGGCTCTCCGCTCCCGGGGCAACCTGTTCGCTACTGTCCCGGGGGTCGGGTTGCTCGGCAACGGCCGGCTTCAGCTCCATCGGCCGACTCAAACGGCCGGCCTTGAAACGGGCAATGACTTCGTCAAATTCGCCCGACTTGAGACTGCGCAGCATGTTCTTGTGCTGCTCCTTCATCAACTCTTCGACCACCTGCTCGAGGTTGTCGACCTTGGCAATGTCGGCGTAGGACGTCTTCTTCGAAGCCAGGATCGTCCCCCCCTGGTAGAGCAGGGTGACGATGTTCGGGCTCTTCAGGCCGCTGTCCTCGGTCTGGATATGATAGGTTTCGCCGTCGTAGCGAAAGTTGTGGTTGAAACCGACGACCATTATTCTTCATCCAAGCTTTTAAGATTGAATTGATAGCAGTAACACAATGACAGGCCGGGTGCAAGATTCGGGGACTGGGGGCTAGGGACTGGCAGAAACCCAGCCTCCAGCCTCCAGCCTCCAGCCTCCGGCCCCTAGCCCCCAGCCCCCATCAACGCCTTGACCTTGGCGACGGCTTCGAGCGCGTCCCGTGCGTAAATGTCGGCACCGATGCTGTCCGCGTAGTCCTGGGTGACGACCGCGCCGCCGACCATGGTAAACACCTTGATCCCCGCCGCGCGCAGTTGATCGAGGACGACGCCCATCTGCTGGATCGTGGTCGTCATCAGCGCCGACAGGCCGACGGCGTCGACCTGTTTTTCCAGGGCAACTTCAAGTATCCGCTTCGCCGGCACGTTCTTGCCGAGGTCGATCACCTCGAAACCATGGTTCTCGAGCAGCGTGCAGACGATATTCTTGCCGATGTCGTGGATATCACCTTCGACGGTGGCCATGAGGATGCGCCCCAGGGACGGGCCGGTCTGACCGGAAAGCGTTTCCTTGAGATAGCCGAAGGCGGCCTGCATGGTTTCGGCGGACTGCATCACCTGCGGCAGGAAGATGCGGTTGTCGGCAAAGCGTCGCCCGACCTCCTCGAGCCCCGGGAGCAGCCCCTGGTTGCTGATCTCCATGGCGCCGAGGCCCGCCTGCACCGCTTCTTCGACCAGCGGCACGATCCCTTCACGGTCCCCGGCGACGATGGCGGCCGCCAGCCGCTGCCGCAGACCGAGGGGCTCTCCCTGAGAGCCCCCCTGCATCGCCGCGGGGGTCACCTGGGCCGCGTAATGGGCGATGTAGCCTTCGGCCCGCAGGTCCTGGCAGAGGAGGACCAGCGCCGAGCGGTAGGCGTCCATCATCCGTTCGTCTTTTGGGTTGATGATCGCCGCCTTGAGGCCGGCCTCCAGCGCCATGGCGAAAAAGGCTGCAGAGAGGACAGGACGGGCGGGCAGACCGAAGGAAATATTGCTGACGCCGAGGGCCGTGGCCAGACCGAGCTCATCGCGCACCTGGCGCAGGGCGCGCAGGGTCTCCAGGGCACGGCGCTGCTCGGCGGAGACGGTCAGCGTCAGACAATCGATGACCAGGTCCTCTTTCGGCAACCCCGCCGACAGGGCCGCCTGCAGAATGCGCCGGGCGACGTCGACGCGCCCCTCGGCGGTCTCGGGGATGCCGGCTTCATCGAGCGTCAGGCCGATGACCGCGGCGCCATAGCGTCGGGCCAGCGGCAGGACACGCGCCAGGCTTCTGGCTTCGCCGTTGACCGAGTTGATCAGGACCTTGCCGTCGGCGGCCTGCAACGCTCTTTCCAGGGCGTCCGGGTCGGAGGTGTCGATCACCAGGGGCGCCATGCAGGCGCCGTTCACGGCATGAACGGCCCGCTCGAGGCAAGCCGCTTCATCGACGCCGGGGGCACCGCAGTTGACATCGAGCAGATGAGCGCCGGCGGCGAGTTGTTCGACAGCTTCACGGCGCGTGTACGCGGTGCGGCCGGTGCGCAACTCTTCAGTGTAGCCCTTTTTACCCGTGGGATTAATGCGTTCACCGATCAGGGCACAGGGAGCGTCGCCACCGACCTCGACGACCGCCGAACGGCTGGAGAGGAAGCAGCGCCGCGCCGGCGGATCCCATGCTTGCGACAGGCCCGAAAAGGCCTCGCGCATGGCGCGGATATGCTGCGGTGTCGTGCCGCAGCAGCCACCAACGACCCGCACTCCCAGGGCGATCAATCGCTCATGGTAGCCGGTCATCTCCTCCGGGGTCGCGGGGAAGATCGTCACGCCGTTGCGCAGCACCGGCAGTCCGGCGTTGGCCTGGGCGATCAGCGGGCGCGGAGTGACCCGGCGCATCTGCGCCAGGACATCGTGAATGCCGTCGATTCCGAGCCCGCAGTTGGAACCGATGACGTCAACCTGCAATCCGTCGAGGGTGACGGCGGCGGCCTCCGGCGAGGTGCCGAGCACGGTCCGGCCG
>JBFIMV010000363.1:0-2904 GCA_041611575.1 Desulfuromonadales bacterium
GTCGAATCCTCCTCGATGACCCGCTTGAAGGTGCTCATCGAGTAGACGGTGTCCATCAGGACGTTGAACTCCTGGGAGAGGGTGCCGATCTCGTCGCGCGAGGTGATCTCGATCTTGTTGGTCAGGTCGACGTCACCCGTGCCGACGTCGTGGATCTGGTCGATGATCGCCTTGATCGGCTTGGCCAGGGCCTGCACGATCCAGCGGGTGAAAATCACCAGCAACAGGATGGCGACCATCAGCACGCCGAGGATCGCCATGATGGTGACTTCGATGATCTCGGAAATCTTGCTGGACGAGGTGTGGTAGAGCTCCGAAAGTTTCGAGGAGAAGCTGACCGAAATCTGGCTGGCCCGGTCGATGCTGGCGGCCAGCGTCTCGTAACGCTCTGTCAGGTGCTCACCATTGGGTGCCTTATTCTCCAGGACCTGCAGCTTGTACTGGAAAAAATCAGTATATGATTTATCGATCTCGTCGAGATGGCCATTGAGCTTCTTGAGATACTCGACCCCTTCGTCGTTGCTTGTGAGCGAGGTGGTCTGCAGGGTTTCGAGCAGCTTGCCGGTGTCGTGGGAATAGTCGTTGACCGCCCCGCCGAGGGCCAGGGCCGAATAAAAGTCGCGCACGTCGCGCAGGCGCTTGGAGGAGAGGTCCTGCAGCCGGCCGACCGTGCCGCGGTCTTCGGCCTTGAGGATGTTGGACGCGTCGATCGTCATCGCCTGCAGGTTGCGGATGACTTTCTGCACCACCTTGTCCTGGGGGACGGCGTGGTTGACGATTTTGTCGTAGCGCAGGCCGATGCCGACCATGCCGACGACAGTCAGGGTGCCCATGACCAGGAACCAGAAGAGTACCCCCAGAGAGAACAGGCGGAATTTCTGCCTGATCGGCAGGTCGACGAAGGTGATCAGGCGCAAAAACCGGGTAAACAGGCCGTTCTTGCCGAAGTCATTCATTATGGCTTAACCCCTCAGCTCTAAGCGTGGACAGAAAATTCCTAAAACGCTCTTTATTAACAAGAACTCCTTAATTCTGTCAAGCGAAACGACGGGCAAAACCCAGCTGCGACAGCTGCATTCTTCACTGTGCGCGATGCTCAGGAAAAAGGGTCCTGCTAGCTTGACATGTCCATATCAGATTTGGCGAAAGAGAGCGCATCCGTGAGCCATTCGTCGGTCTGCATCACGGCCTTTCTCTGGTTGAAGGCGAGCCTCTCCGCCGCGTGCTGAGCCAAAGAGACGAGGTGCTTGACGAAACGACGCATTTCATCACCGTTTCGCAATACGGCCTGCGGGAGTCCCCCCACCAGCCTGGCCGGCCCCAAACGCTGCAGAAGTTCGTCCTCCATGCTGCCAAAGACACGCGCGGTCCCCGGATCGCCCTGGCGGCCGCTGCGACCGAACAGCTGGCGATCGATGCGTTTCGACTCGTGGTGCTCGGAGAGGACGACATGCAGCCCGCCGAGCTCGGCGACCCCCGGACCGAGCTTGATGTCCGCGCCGCGACCGGCCATGTTGGTGGCGATCGTCACCCTGCCCCGCTGCCCGGCGGAAGCGATGATCTCCGCCTCTTCGCGGTGCTTGACCGCGTTCAGCAGCCGGTGCTCGATGTTGCGCGCCCTCAGCAGCCCGGCCAACCTTTCACTGGCGGCGACGCTCCTGGTCCCGACCAGGACCGGTTGCCCCCGCCCGTGGCAGGCACAGATCTCGTCGCAGATGGCCTGCCATTTGCTAGGCTCGTCGGCGAAATAGCGGGAAGGCAGCTGCTGACGCATGCAGGGTTTGTTGGTCGGCACGGTGAGGACCGGCAGTCCGTAGATATGCCAGAATTCACCTGCGGCCTCAAGGGCCGTGCCGGTCATCCCCCCCAGCTTTCTGAAAAACCGGAAAAACCGCTGAAAGCTCAGGCGCACCAGGGTTTCGCTCGGATCGGAGAGCGGCAGGCCTTCCTTGGCCTCGATCATCTGGTGCAGTCCCTGGCGCCAGGTCCTCTGGGGCATCATCCGGCCGGTGAATTCATCGACGATCACCACCTTGTCGCCCTCGATCACATACTGTCGATCCCTGCGGTAAAACTCCCGGGCCACCAGCGCCATGGTCACCAGCTCCGCCCTGCGGCTGCTGCCGTGCCAGAGCTCGGGGAGAGCGGAGCACAGCGACTCGAGCCGGGCTTCGCCGGCGGCGGTCAAACGCACATCGCGATAGCGGTGATCAACCGTATAGTCGGCAGACACCGTCAGCTTTCCGGCGATATCGTATGCCGTCCGGCTGGCTTCCGTCAGGGGCTGGTTTGCGTGCGGCTGGGAGATGATCAGCGGTGTCACCGCTTCATCGATCAGCACGCTGTCGGCCTCATCGACAATCGCCGTGTCGATGCCGCGCATCACCAGGCCGCGTTCAGCCGGGCCCCAGGCCTGGAGCTTCTTCCTGATATGGCGTCGCTCGGCCTGGTGACAGTTGCCCAGCAGCAGTCGATCGCGCAGGAAATCGGCCAGCAGCTCCTTGCTGGTGACGTACACCACACCGCAGGAATAATTTTTCTGCCGTTCCGCGGTCGGCATGTGACTGCCGACCCAACCGACCGTCACCCCGCAGGCATGGTAGAGCGGCGCGAGCTCCTCGGCATCACGTGAGGCGAGGTAGTCGTTGGCGGTGATGATGTGGCAGGGCTTGCCGCCCCAGGCCGCGATGATCGCCGGCAGGGTCGCGGTCAGGCTCTTGCCTTCCCCGGTGGCCATCTCCGCGAGGCCGCCGCGGTGAATGATCAGGGCACCGAGAACCTGCACGCTGTATGGGCGCATGCCGAGGGTGCGGGCCGACGCCTCGCAGATCAGCGCCAACGCTTCGGGGAGATGCTGCTCGTGACCCCTGGCCCGGCGCCGGAAGATTGACCGGAGCTCGCCGA
>JBFIMV010000364.1:0-2899 GCA_041611575.1 Desulfuromonadales bacterium
GCAATGGCGACATGAAGCTGCACATGGAGAGGCAGGCCGCCGGGAGCCTGAGTCTCCAGCTCCTGCTCAACTCTCCGGGGATCGAAATCGTCCCCGGGCCCGGCGGCCCGGCGCCGTTCAAAATTGAAAACCTGGCCGCTGCAGGCGTGCTCCACGCGACGGAAGGGCAGCATCAGGTTGAAAGCCTGACCCTGCAGGTCGATGGTGCCCGTCTGGCGGGTCACGTCGCATGGGATGCGATGCAACCTCCGCGGGCAGCCGAGGTGACCCTCATCAACGGGACCATGCCCCTCGGTCGACTCAAGGCATGGCTGCCGCCATTGCCCGAGGCGGCGCAGAACATCAGGGAAAAAGTCGGTGAACAGGGCACCATCGATATCGAAGGCGCGACCCTGACGTACACCTCTCCCGAGACGGAAGGCGGCCAGGGCGGTTGGCAGGTCGACCATTTGCAGGGGACATTGCGCGAAGCCCTCTGGCAGCCGGAGAGGGGGCCGACCGTCCTGTTCAACTCCCTGCCGTTCGTTTTGACCGGGCGGCAGCTGCAGATCAGCAACGCCCGGGCAAAGCTGGGGTCATCGGACTTATCTTACGATTTGACCCTCTTCGGCGACACAGCTGGCGAACCCCGTTTAGCCGCAGACTTTCGAACGTCCCAGTCGCTTGCCGAGCTGCTGAAAAGCTGGCAGGTCCCCCAGGAAACCGTCATCCTTTCCGGTCAGGTCCCCTTGACCGGTCACCTGGAAGGCCCATTGTCGCAATTGAAGCTGGACCTGCAAGCCGACGTTTCCGGGGTGACTCTCAAACACGCAACCGCCTTCACCCTGAGACCGCAGCCGGGCGACATCCTCGCCCTGCATGGCAGCCTGTCTCCCGGGGCCTTGACCCTGGACCACGGCACCCTGGTCTGGGCGGGCATCGAAGGGCGCCTTGCCGGGTCTTACTCACCAGGGAACCCGGACAGCCTGCGCATGAACGGCCAGTTGAACATGAAAGACCTGGCCGCAATTGCCGCGGCGTTCCCGGCAGCCGAACCATTCAAGCTGTCGGGCCAGGCGGAGCTGACCCTGAAGCAGAGGGGGTGGCCCGATGGCAATCTGTCGGAAATGACCCTCAACCTGCGCGATGTCGGCTTGACGGCAACCCGCCACATTGCCAACCTGAACCACATCAACGGCAAGGTCCGTGTGACTGCCGACGGCATGCAGGCGAACAACCTGCGGGTCCAGCTCGGCGGCTCGCCCCTCGTCGTACAAGCCCGCCTGAAAGACTTTTCGAACCCGCTCCTGACCCTGGATGTGACAGGCCAGGCCATTCGCGCCGATGAGCTGGTCTTTTCCTCAGATCAGGCGATGCTGCGCGATATTGCCGGCCACCTCGAGATCGACAAACATGGCCTGCGTTTCGATCCCGTCAACGTGCGCCTTGACGGCGGCACCCGGGCGAAGGTCCTTGGCGAAATCGCTTTCGGGGAACCGGTCGAGGTCCGCCTCGACATCTCCTCCGACTTCGTCCGTATCGGCGAGGTCATCGGCTTGTGGACGGACCGGGCAGAGACAGCCGGCGAGAAGGACGTCGAAACCGGCAGCACGGAGGATCAGCCAGCCGCCAACATCCGCATCAATGCCCGCGCAGCACGCGGCGACCTCTACGGCATGCAGTTTCAGAAGGCCAGCGGCGTCATTGTCCCGAGCCGGGAGAGGTTGACCATCCACCCTCTCGACTTTGCGGTTGGAGACGGGCACTGCAGCGCCAAGATCCAGACAGACTACACGCCGCAGGGGCCGACCCTGCTGAGCATCTCGGGGCATGCAGAAGAAGTGGATGCATTGGAAGTCTACCGGGAGCTGCTCAACCAGAAGAACATCGTGCGCGGCAGGCTGCGCGGGGATTTTTCACTGCAGGGCGAGACCGGCGCAAATTTCCTGCCATCATCCACCGGGGATTTCAGCATCGAGATTCACAAGGGGGTGCTGCACAAATTTCCGGTCTTGAGCAAGGTCTTCTCTCTGCTGAACGTCTCCCAGCTGCTGACGCTGCAACTCCCGGACATGGACAAGGAAGGGATGCCTTTCACGAAACTGACGGCCAACCTGAAACTTGACAAGGGCGTTTTGAGCAGCGACGACCTCGTCATCCGCAGTGAAGCGATGAACCAGGCCTATCGTGGCAAGCTTGACCTGGTCAAAGACGAAATCGATCTCGCCGTGGCGATCCAGCCCCTCGGCACAATCGACAAGATCGTCTCGCGGATCCCGGTCGCCGGCTGGCTGCTGGCCGGCGAGAATGAGGCGGTCCTTTCGGCGCATTTCACGGTCACCGGCAAGACCGGCGACGCAGACGTCTCGGTCCAACCTCTCGACACGCTGACGGAAACGACCGTTGGCTTGCTCAGGCGCACCCTGGGGTTGCCCTTCAAACTGGTGGAGGATCCTCAGATCTTGTGGGGCGGGTCGGAAAAGAAGTAGCGGGGAAGGCGCTTCAGCCTGCGCGCGTACCGACATGCACGGCAGCAATTCCTCCGGTCAGATCGTGAACCTTCACCGAAGAGAAACCTGCGTCTTCCATCATCTTGCCGAAAGTCTCCCGGTCGGGGAATTCGAGAACGGAATCGGGGAGATACTGGTAGGCGCTGCGCTGTGATATGAGTCCGCCGAGCCAGGGGAGGACGCGACGGAAATAGAAGTAATAGATCGTGCGGAAAAACCGGTTGCGGGGCGTGGCGAATTCGAGGATCACCGCCCGGCCACCGGGCTTGAGGACGCGCGCCATTTCGCAGAGCCCCTGCTGACGGTCGACGACATTGCGGATACCGAAAGCGATGGTGACCCCATCGAACAGGGCGTCGGGATGAGGCATGGCTTCACAGGAGGCGTTGATCAACAGGATTCGCTCGCGA
>JBFIMV010000365.1:0-2886 GCA_041611575.1 Desulfuromonadales bacterium
AAACCCGCCAGTTCATCGCCGAGATGACCAACCGCCGCGGCAAGACCCAGATCACGGCCGACGACATCATCTTCTTCAACGGTCTCGGCGACGCGATCCAGAAGGTGTACGGCCTGCTGCGGCGCGAAGCCCGCGTCATCGGCCCGACCCCGACCTACTCGACCCACTCGTCCGGTGAAGCAGCCCATGCCGGGCAGCGCCCGGTCTGCTACCGTCTCGACCCCGACAACAACTGGTACCCGGACATGGACGACCTGCGCCTGTCGATCAAGTACAACCCGGCCATCTCGGGCATCCTGATCATCAACCCGGACAACCCGACCGGCGCCGTGTGGCCGGAGCGTATCCTCAAAGAGATCGTGGCCATCGCCAAGGAGTACGATCTCTTCATCATCGCCGACGAGATTTATCTGAACCTGGTCTACAACGGCCAGGCGACCAAGCCGATCTCCGACCTGATCGGCGACGTTCCGGCCATCTCCATGAAAGGGATCAGCAAGGAAGTGCCCTGGCCGGGTTCGCGCTGCGGCTGGATCGAAGTCTACAACGCCGACAAGGACCAGGTTTTCAATCGCTACATCCAGAGCATCGTCGACTCGAAGATGGTCGAAGTCTGTTCAACCACCCTGCCGCAGAAGGCGATCCCGCCGATCCTGAGCCACCCGGAATACCCCGCCTGGCTGGAAGAGCGCATCGCCCGCTACGAGAAGTTCTCCAACATCGCCTATAACATCCTCAAGAAGGTGCCCGACATCAAGGTCAACCGGACCAATGGCGCCTTTTACATGAGCGTGGCGTTTCGCGACAACGTCCTCAATCACAGGCAGACCCTGCCGATCGAGATCCCCGAGGTCCGCACCCTGGTGGAAGGACTCGTCAACCAGCCCGGCTGCTCGCTCGACAAGCGCTTCGTCTACTACCTGCTCGCCTCGACGGGCATCTGCGTCGTGCCGCTGTCGTCATTCTTCACGCCGCTGCAGGGCTTCCGCATCACCCTGCTGGAACGTGTCGAAGCGACCTTTACCCGCATTTTTGAAAATATTGCCGAGAACATCAAGGCGTACATCAAGTCACATCATTGAAATCCGCAGAGAAGCACAAAGGGCCGGCAGATGATCGCCGGCCCTTCTGCTATACTCATGAAAAAATGCGGGTGTTGCGAACCGGTCTCCACCCCGGCGCTGATACCGAAGAGAGGCGATCTGTTGATACAATCCCACCCTGAAATCGACCGGGCAGCTCAAATCACCTCCCGTGACCAGCTGGTCGCGTTCCTTGCCGCCGGTGCCCGCCCCAGGGATGGGTGGGGGATTGGCGCCGAGATGGAAAAGCTGGTGCTCGATGCACGCACCGGCGAGGCGGCTGCATTTTCCAGGGTCGAGGCCCTGCTGACCAGGCTGGCAACCAGCGGCGAATGGCAGGAGATCCGCGAGAACGGCCGACTGATCAGCCTGAAGGGGTCGGACTCCTCCATCACCCTGGAACCCGGCGGACAGATCGAACTCTCCGGCCAACTCTGTGCGGACCTGTTCTGCAACGGCAAGGATTTCGCCAGCTATGTCTCTCGGGTCGTCGCCGCGGGCGAAGATCTCGGGCTGCTCCTGCTGGGACTCGGCACCCAGCCCTTCACTCCCCTCGAGCTGATCGAATGGGCACCGAAGGGGCGCTACGACATCATGGGCCCCTACATGCTGCGCACCGGTGACATGGGGCAGCGCATGATGAAGCAGAGCGCCGGGCTGCAGGTCAACCTCGATTTCGGCGATGAAGCCGACTGCATGCGCAAGCTGCGACTTTCCCAGGCGCTGGCGCCCCTGCTCTACGCGCTCTTCGCCAACTCCCCCATCATGGAGGGAAAGCCGACCGGTTTCCTGACGACCCGCGGCGAGATCTGGTCGCGCACCGACCCGGACCGCACCGGCCTGCTCCCTTTTTTGGACCGGGAAGACGCCGGCTTCATCGACTACGTCGAGTACGCCCTTGACGTGCCGATGTATTTCATCAAGCGCAACGATCGCTTTATCGATATGACCGGGCGCAGGTTCACCTTTCGTGACTACCTGACCGAGGGCTTCCCAAACGAAACGGCTACGGTCGGCGATTGGGACCTGCATTTGTCGACCCTCTTCCCGGAAGTGCGGCTGCGACCGCAGATCGAGGTGCGCAGCGCCGACAGCCTGCCGCCACACCTGACCCTGACCGTTGCCGCACTGCTCAAGGGGTTGATGTACGACGCAACGGCCTTCGAAGCAGCCTGGGAGCTCTGCCGGCCCGACTCCCTGGGCCAATTGCGCGACACCTGCCGCACGGCCTGGCGCCTCGGCCTCAAGACCCCCTGGCGCGACGGAACCCTGCAAGACCTGGCTCGCACCTGCCTGGAGCTTGCCAGGGGGGGGCTTGACCGGCAGCAGCGGCGCCGGCACTGCCAGTCGTTGAGCGAAAGTGTCTTCCTCGAGGGACTGAGCGACCTGGTCGATCGGGGGGAGACCCTGGCGGAGCAGCTGCTGCGCAACTGGCAGGGAGAACGTCAGGATAAATTGCGGGCCCTTAAAGCGCACTGCGGGTTCGACGCCTCCTCGGCAGCGGCGGCACTCCCCGATTGCGCGGATACACAGTCGCAACCCGTGAATTGATATGCAAAGATTTGCGCAAAGCCACGTGGTTTTCGTTGTCGCAATCGTCTAGCATGTCAAGCATCGAAGGTTTGCTGTGGCAGGCGAACCGGAGATAACCTTCCTGTCCCATTTTTACCTCCGCGCCAAGGCCGATCCGGACCATCCGGGTCGGCCTTGGCGTTTCCGCGCGGCAGGCTCCTCAACGCGAAGGGGTCATGGTGCGGTGTGACTGCAGGAATGTCAGATAGTGCTGCGGCAGGCCGTGCGCTTC
>JBFIMV010000366.1:0-2885 GCA_041611575.1 Desulfuromonadales bacterium
CCTGTCAGTGGTATTGAGTCACTGCACGCCGAGCTTGCTGCCGGTCATCCGGTGATCGTGCTGGTCAATCTCGGCTTCTCCTGGTATCCGAAGTGGCACTATGCCGTGGCGATCGGTTACGATCAGGAATTGAGACAGGTCATCCTCCACTCGGGACTTACCGCCGGAGAAAAGCTTAACTACCGGGTCTTTACGAATATCTGGCGGCGCAGCGATTACTGGGGACTCCTGGTGCTGCCACCGGAGCGGCTGCCGGCGGGAGCTGATGAGGACGAGTGGATGACAGCGGTGGCCGGACTGGAGCAGGCCGATCAGTGGCAGGCCGCCGCTAGCGGTTATGCCGCGGCGTTGCAGCGCTGGGAGAAGAGCTTTCCCGCCTGGATGGGGCTCGGCAACAGCCGTTACCGTCTGCACGACCTTGCCGGCTCCGCCGCGGCCTTTCAACAGGCCTCCCTGCTCTCTCCTGAAAACGGCATGGCCTACAATAACCTGGCCCACGTTCTGGCCGAACAGGGCCGGCAGCAGGAAGCTCTGGCGGCGGCGCAGCAGGCCGTTGTCCTCGGCGGGCCATTCATCGATACGTTTCGAGAGACTTTGGATGAGATCAGAAGCAAGTCGCCGTGAAGCTTGCAGAGGAGGTCTGAAAGCCCACGGGGTGACCAATTGCTTTGCATCGAAAACTGGGATAAATTGCAGTGTCTGTTGAGCGATTTTCCACCCTACAGGAGCTCACTATGCAGGAAACGGTTCTGTTCGTCGACGACACCAACTTGACCCTGGAGGTCATCAAGGATCTTTTCAAAGACTCCGAATTCCAGGTCCTGACCTGCACAGACCCTTTCGAGGCGCTCGAGATCATCCGCTCCCGGGAGATATCCGTCGTCGTATCGGACAACATCATGCCGGGGATGAGCGGTCTTGAGCTTCTCTCCGGTCTCAGCAGTCACGCCCCCGACACCGTCAAGGTGCTGATGTCGGCTTATGCCGACCTGTCGAGCGCCCTCGGCGCCATCAATCGCAGCGAAGTCTTCCGTTACATCCTGAAACCATGGCAGCCTGACGAATTCATCGCAACCGTTGGAGATGCACTGCAGCGCCATCGCCAGATCAAATCGATGCGTCACGAGGATGAATCCATTTTGTGTTCGCTGGCACAAACCATCGAACTCAAAGACCCTTCGACCCGCGGCCACTGCGATCGGGTGGCCGTCTATGCCCTGGCCATTGCCGAAGCGCTCGGGCTCCCGAATGCCCAGCATCGCGAAATTAAATTCGGCAGCTGGCTGCATGACTGCGGCAAGATCGGCGTCGCCGAAGACATCCTGAACGGCACCGGCCCCCTCAACGACGCCGAGTTCGCAATCATGAAGCAGCATTCCAGCTGGGGCGCCGACGTGGCGGCCAAGGCCAACCTTACGCAGCTGACACGCAACATCATCCACTACCATCACGAACACTTTGACGGCACCGGCTACCCGACCGGCCTCAAAGGCGAAGAAATCCCTCTCGAGGCACGGATTGTTGCCGTGGCAGATGTGTTTGATGCCTTGACCAGCAAACGCTCTTACCGCAACAACTTCCCCCTTGAGCAGGCAATAGAAATGATCGGATCGATGAGCGGCAGCGTTCTCGACCCTGACCTGGTCAAGCTTTTTCAGACCATTCTCGACCAGCGTCCGGACCTCTTCCAGAGATCATCGCTCGTCTGAACTAGCCTGAAACAAGGAAGGGCGGCCAATCGGCCGCCCTTCCTTGTTTCTCTGTTCTACTCGTCTGTCTCGTCCAGCATTACACGGTTATCGATTGCCCGAAGAGGCGGTCATCGGCCGGGCCGCGCGCCCGGAGGGGCGACGGCGACGGGCATGTTTCGAACGTTCCGGCGCCGGCTGGCCGTAACTATTCCGCTTCGGTTGATCACAAGCCCGGACCGACGGCATGGGCGTCGCCGCCGGAGGCGTGAACCCATCCAGGGTGCGGCGCTCGATGGAACGACCGAGGGCACGCTCGATGGCCCGCTCCATGGCCCGATCGTCGGCGGTCACCAAAGTGAAGGCATCACCGCTGCGGGCTGCCCGACCGGTGCGGCCGATGCGATGGATGTAGGCCTCGGGGGTGTTGGGCATGTCGAAGTTGATGACATGGGAGACCTGGCTGACGTCGATGCCGCGGGCGGCGATGTCGGTCGCGACCAGGATCTGGAAGCTGCCGTCACGGAAGCCGTCGAGAGCTGCCTGGCGGCGGTTCTGCGACAGGTTGCCCTGCAGCGATGCGGCCTTGTAGCCGACCTTGTCGAGCTTCTCGCCGAGACGCTTGGCGCGATGCTTGGTGCGGGTAAAGACCAGCACCGACCCTTCTCCGGTCTGCTTCAGCAGTGTCAGCAGGAGTTCGGTCTTGTCGGCCTCCTGGACCGGGTAGAGCGCATGGCTGACCGTCTCCGCCGGGGCCACACGGTTGACCTGGACCGTCTCGGGGTTATTGAGCACTTCCTGGGCCAGGCTGCGGATCTCCGCCGGCATGGTGGCCGAAAACAGCAGAGTCTGGCGCTGTTTGGGCAGGTGTTTGAGGATGCGGCGGATGTCCGGAAGAAAACCCATGTCGAACATCTGGTCGGCCTCATCGAGGACCAGAACATCAACCTGACTCAGATCGATGGTCTTCTGGTTGATGTGGTCGAGCAGTCGTCCGGGGCAGGCGACGACAATTTCAACGCCCCTCTTCAGACGGGCAATCTGCGGGTTGATGCCGACGCCGCCGTAGACGGTGAGGCTGCGCAGGCCGGTGTCGCCACCGAGCGAGGTGATCGCAGCATTGATCTGCTCGGCCAGCTCACGGGTCGGGGCGACGACCAGGGCGCGCACGTAGCCGCGTCCGCCGCTCTGCAGCAG
>JBFIMV010000367.1:0-2873 GCA_041611575.1 Desulfuromonadales bacterium
GGTCTTCTTCAACCGGCAGCTCGCCTACGAGTTCGACTACCGCTGCAAGCAGGCCGGCCAGCTGGCCTCGAAGATGCGCTTTCTGGCCGCCCCCTGGCTCGGCCTGCTCAAGGACGGCGCCATGCTCCGCCACGCCGCCCACGCCAACGCCTGCGCCACCCGGCTCGCCAACGGCCTGCAAGCCATCCCCGGCGTCAGCCTGGTGCACCCGACCGAGGCCAACGCCGTCTTCGTCGCCCTCCCGGAGACGGCAATCGACGCGCTGCGCCACAGGGGATGGGTCTTCTACACCTTCATCGGTTCCGGCCACTGCCGCTTCATGTGCTCCTGGGCGACCACAGACGCCGACATCGCCGACCTCCTGGCGGATGTCGGCGCAGTCATGAGGCAGGACGGATGACCCTTGACCCTCCGGCGCCGACCCCGTCGCCGACAGGCCCGCACCCCTTCGAGCGATTGACACCGGGCTTCATCATGGACGCCGTGGAGAGTTGCGGCTTCCGCTGCGACTGTCGCACCTTCGCCCTCAACAGCTACGAGAACCGTGTCTACCAGGTCGGCGTCGAAGACGGCGCGCCACTGATCGCCAAGTTCTACCGGCCGGAGCGCTGGAGCGACGCGCAGATTCTCGAGGAGCACACCTTCTGCTTCGAGCTGGCCGAGCAGGAGCTACCGGTGGTCGCGCCGCTGGTCGACGAGCACGGCAACAGCCTGTTTCACTTCGGCGGCTTCCGCTTCGCCCTCTACCCGCGCCAGGGCGGCCACGCCCCGGAGTTCGACAACCTCGACAACCTGCTGGTCATGGGCCGCACCCTCGGCCGCATGCACGCCATCGCCGCCGTGCGCCCCTTCGCCCACCGGCCGCACCTTGACAGCCGCTCCTTCGGCCATGATTCCGTCGCCCTGATCCGCGAACGCTTCATCATCAGCGAGTATCGCGACAGCTACACCAGCCTCACCCGCGACCTGCTGCAGGCGGTCGACGCGCTGATGGCCGACCTGGCCGACACCCCCCGGATCCGCACCCACGGCGACTGCCACGCCGGCAACGTCCTGTGGCGCGACCAGGCCCCGCACTTCGTCGACTTCGACGACGCGCGCATGGCGCCGGCCATTCAGGACATCTGGATGATGCTCTCCGGCGATCGCCCCCGGCAGAACGCCCAGCTGGCGGAGATCGTCGAGGGGTACAACGAGTTCCACGATTTCCGCCCCGCCGAACTGCGCCTGATCGAGGCGCTGCGCACCCTGCGCATCCTGCACTACTCCGCCTGGCTGGCGCGCCGTTGGGAGGACCCGGCCTTCCCCCACCACTTCCCCTGGTTCAACACCGTGAATTACTGGGGCGAACACATCCTGCAGCTGCGCGAGCAGATGGCCGCCCTGAACGAGCTGCCGCTGCAGATGCCCTGAACAAAAACCGTATCGACCGATAAAAGCATTGCGCCGCAATCCTCCATGGCGTTTTTCAGAGCATTGGTGCTAAGCCTGCACTGGCAGCTGAACGCAACAGGTTATAGACTTTTTATTGCAGATATCGCAAAATAACAACGCTCTATCGACCTTGCGCAGGTTCAGAAAAGACCATCAGGATGATAAGTCATCTTCAGTCATGATGACTGTTTGCGTTGAATCAATTGGCTTGCCTGGCGGATTTATTTATTGCAGATGCATGGCGGGGGAAACCATGTTGCAAATGAAATGCCCGGAATGCGAGGGGACCATCAGTTCGCCGTTCCTTGCGGAGATCGGCTCGATCACGTGCAGACAATGCAGGGAGACAGTTACGGTCAAAGACGTGTTTGTCAGCACCAAGAGCTTTACAATGCACCGGGATACCCTCCTGAAGCGACTCCGTCATTACCGAACGATATTAACAGAAGTCGAAAAGGAAAAAATGTTGCTCGGAAACGGCAACATCAAGGCTGAAGCGTCACGCAGCACCCTGGACCAGTACTACGCGGCCCTCCAGGAGCTCATGGCGGCAGCAAGGTCGAATTACCGGCTGGCCATCTCACAGGAGGTGCCTGCAATCGTCGAGTGTGCAGGGAGTGAAACGAAAGGCAGGCTGGTAAACTTGAGCACCGCGGGCGCCGCAATCAAACCTGAACGAATGCCGGCATTTCCGGCGCAGGGCTCGGAGTTGAAGGTGCGCTTGAACCTGCCGGACAATGCGGAACCTTTATCCATCTCCGCGAAAATTGCCTGGGCCCGGAAACGCGAGAAGGAGGAAGGGCCGAACAGCATCACGATGGGCATCTGCTTTATCGATGTCAATGAAAATATCCGCAGCTGCCTCTGGAACTACATCTTCAATACCTACAACAATTCCTGTGCCCTGGAACATTAATTCCGTTCAGCGCAACTTCGACTGCCCCCTGTTGGACGAGCACATCCTGCCGCCTCAGTGATCGACGAAGATCAATGATTCGGTATCGAACTCGAGTTTCTCCGCCGTTGCCAGCAGACGCTGAAGCACCTTCCCGTCGAGTTCCCCGGAACGGGCGAGAATCCACAGGTATTTGCGGCTGGGGCCGCACAGCAAGGCGTACTCGTAGTTCTGCCGATCGAGCTCGATCACGTTGTATCCCCCGTAAAAAGGCCAGAAGAAGGTCACCTTGAGCCGCGCGACATCCGGCGGGCCGACGAAATAGGCGCGCCCCCTGGCCTCTTTCCATTGGCCTTTCTGCTTGTCCCAGCCGCGATTGAGAACATCGATGCCGCCGTCCGGGCGTTTGCTGTACGTGGCCGAAACCTTGCTGAGTCCTCGCTCGAACCGGTGGTCGAGGCGGGCGATTTCGTACCAGGTGCCGAGATAACGTTCGAGCTCGAAATTTCTCACCGGCGTCACCCCCTGCGGGGTGACGGCACAA
>JBFIMV010000368.1:0-2856 GCA_041611575.1 Desulfuromonadales bacterium
ACTTCCTGGACCAGCTGTTCAGTCAGCACGAGGCCCGACTTACCCCCGCTGGATATCTCTTCGAGCGCAACCAGGAGGAACTGTTTGCCGATGTCGTGAAGCATCCCGGCCAGGTAAGCCTGTTCGGCGAGCCCCGGATAGCCGCAGCGACTGGCCAGCCAGCTGGCACCAAGGGCGCAGCCCTGAAAATGTTGCCAGAGCAGAGGCATATAACGGGTGAGCAGCGGGCCCTTTACACACCCCTCGCTGTCACGCGTAGCACGTTCGATCACCTCGACCGCCTTTTGCATCCCGAGGCGCGTGACCGCCTCCTCGACGGTGATCGTCTTTTGCAGGCCGGCAAAAAAAGAGGAATTGGCGGCACGGAACAGGTTGCAGAGCAGGGCAGGGTCCTGATTGACCTGCACCCAGAGTGCCCCGGCCCCGACCTCCGTGTCGGACAGGCATTGCCGAACCTGGCGGATGACTGCCGGCGCAACCGGGAGGCGAACTTTGTCGGCATCCGCCATCTCGTTGACGAGTTCCGTCAGGGATTTCTCTGCCATGATCATTCTCCCAACAAGCGCCGCAGTTCATGCAGCGGCCTCGGTTTGACGGTGCGCGGCAACCGGCGCATCACCTCCGCCAGAGAGACCCTGCCCTGGGCGGCCTTGACAATTCCGTCTTCCATCAGCGTCACCAGTCCCGACGTTTCGATGCTGGCCCGACGGATTTCCTGTACCGTCTTGCGCGCCAGGACGGCATCCTTGACATCGTCATTGAGAATCAGGAGCTCGAAGATGCCGACCCGGCCCTTGTAGCCGGTGAAACGGCAGGCCGTACAGCCACGCCCCATCTGCAGGTTGGCACCGGCCAAGTCACCGTGGGTGTAACCGAGCCGGCGGTACTCCTCAGGGGTGGGGATATAAGGGGCCGAGCAGTGTGCGCAGACCCGGCGCAGCAGGCGCTGGGCGAGCATGCAGGTGACGGTCGAGGCGATCAGGAAAGCCTCGATTCCCATGTTGAGGAGGCGCAGCAGCCCGCCGACCGTGTCCTCCGTATGGAAGGTCGTCAACACCTTGTGTCCGGTCAATGCGGCCTGGATCGCGGTTTCCGCCGAAAAGGTGTCACGCACCTCACCCATGACGATGATGTCCGGGTCCTGCCGGACGATGTGGCGCAAGGTCTCGGTAAAGGTGACGCCGATCTTGGGGTTGATCGAGCACTGGGAGATGCCGTCGATGAGGTATTCCACCGGCTCCTCGGCGGTTATGATGCTCGTTTCAAGGTCGTTGAGATGGTTGACGCAGCTGTAGAGAGTGGTCGTCTTCCCCGCGCCGGTCGGCCCGGTCACCACGATGATACCGCTCGGCGAAGCCAGCGCATCATCCCGAAATTTCTGCAACAAGCGCGGCGCCATACCGATATCGTCGATATCGAGCAGTTCGCCTTTCTTGTTCATCAGGCGCAGGACAACCTTCTCGCCGTGCACCGTGACATAGAAGGAGACACGCAGGTCGAGCGTCAATCCGGTTGCGGGGCTTTCGTAGAGGATCCGGCCGTCCTGGTGACGGCGGCGCTCGGCGATGTCGGCCTCGGCCATAACCTTCAGGCGCGTGGCAATCGATGGTGCCAGGTCGAGGTTCATCTCCTTGTTCACACTGAGCACCCCGTCGCGCCGGAAGCGCACGCGCAGTCGGTCTTTCATCGGCTCGATGTGAATATCGCTCACGCCCTGGGCCATGGCGTCGTCAAACATGCTGTTGACAATGCCGATGATCGTCGAATCATCCGCCTCGGAGACCACGCCGCGGTGCGCGCCACGCCGGTAGAGCTCTATGACTTCACGGATGGCCTGGCGGGTGCCGATTGCCGGGACGATCCTCCGGCCGAACACGCGGTCTGCGGCCTCGTAATCCTCCAGGTCGAGAGGGTCGGCGAAAGCGATGACAACCCGGTCCGCCTCGCGCACCACCGGCACGAAGAGGTTCTGCGAATACATTTTCATCGGCACCTGCGCCAGCAGCTCCCGATCAATTTGTGCGAAGACCGGCTCCACGAACGGGTAGCCGAGCTTTGAGGCGAGGATTTCCATCAGCCGGTGTTCATCGATGAAACCGTACTCGACCAGAATGTCGCCAAGCTTCTGATGGCGGTTTTCCAGCTGGATGGCCAGCGCGGCCTCGAGTTCGCTCTGACGAAGGAGCCCCAGTTCCACCAGGAGATCCCCGATGCGGATGTTCAGGCGCTGCAGCTTGAGTATCTCGGTCAGCTGCTTGTTGGTCAGCAGGCGCAGAACCTTGAGCACCTCGACCAGGGACTTCTCGGAAACCAGCTTGCTTCGCACACGCTTGGCGTAGATCAGCTGTTCTTCGGTGATCAGCTTTTGCTCGACCAGCAGCCAGGCAATCGTGTCGACACCCGGCAGCTCGCCGGGCAGTTGCAGCGACTTGCTCTCTTCCGGAACATTTTCGAGCTTTGTCTCGAGCATGCCATGATCCAATTCGTGGGGTGGCCGGCAGCTTCCGGCATTTTTTCCGTCGCTAGAATATCACAGAATCGCGCGGCCGTAAAAGACCTAGGGCCAAAGAAGCCGCAGAGCGAAAATCAGCACGGTGACCGTAACGAAATGCCTGATCCAGTCATGGCCTTTCCTGACCGCCAGGTGAGCGGCGACCCAACCGCCAATCGAGTTGCCGATGGCGAGGGACAAGCCGAGGACATAGTCGACCTGACCATGGCTGATGAAGACCCCCAGAGCAACCACGGTGAACGCAAAGATCACCAGCACCTTGACGGCATTGATGCGCACCAGGTCGAGGCCATGGACCAGCAGGGCCGTGATAATCAGGAAGCCGACCCCCGCCTGGACAAACC
>JBFIMV010000369.1:0-2852 GCA_041611575.1 Desulfuromonadales bacterium
ACCAAGATTCAAGAGGAGTCGATGCTCTACGAGCACAAGAAGCACACCGGCGAGCTGCCGATCATCGGCGTCAACACCTACCTGAACCCGAAGACCGATGAAGAGGGCTACGAGATCCCCGGCGAGCTGGCCCGCTCGACCGAAGAGGAGAAGCGCCACCAGCTCAACAACCTGCGCGCCTTCCAGGCGGAGCATGCCGCGACAGCGCCCGAGGCGCTCAGGCGCCTGCAGCACGCCGCCGAAAGCGGCGGCAACATCTTCGCCGAGCTGATGGAGGCGGTCAAGGTCGCCTCGCTCGGCCAGATCAGCGCGGCGCTTTACGAAGTCGGCGGCCAGTACCGCCGCAACATGTGATGGAAACGGCTCTTTTTCGCGAACTCCGCGTCAGTCAGCGCACTCACTTGTGCGGCGTACCGATGTACGCCTCCGCGCGAGCGCTCGACTTACTTGATCCCACGAAAAATAGCTCGTTTCCATACGAGAGCGGAGAGAAGAAGACCGTGGACATTTTCCAGGTGATCCCCGACCGCGCAAGAGCCTTGAGGACATCACCTTCTACGAGCACTGGGAGAGCGGATCATGACCAACCATGACGAGTATGCAGCGCGCATCGCCAGCCTGCAGGACAAGCTGGTCGGGCAGGAACTTGACGGGGCCCTGCTCACCCATCCGATCGACATCTACTACTTCAGCGGCAGCCGCCAGAACGGCGTCTGCTGGGTGCCGTCTGCCGGCGACGCGCAACTGCTGGTGCGCAAGAGCCTGAACCGGGCGCAGGAAGAAGCGCAGATCGAGCGCATCCTCCCCTTCCCGTCGAGCAAGGAGTTCGCCGCCGCCTTCCCCGCAGAGGCGTTGAAGATCGGCATGACCTTCGACGTGTTGCCGGTGCAGCAGTACAACTACTACGCCAAGCTCCTGCCCGGAAGAACCTTCAGCGACATCTCCGCGATCAACCGCGACCTGCGCTCGGTCAAGTCGGCGCGCGAGCTTGAGCTCATGCGGCGCGGCGGCGAGCGCCTGTGCTCGGTCTTCAGGGAGGTGCCGACCTTCCTCAAGGAGGGGATGCGCGAGGTCGACTTCGCCGCCGAGTTCGAAATGCGGCTGCGCAAGGTTGGCGGCGAAGGCTACGTGCGCATGCGCGCCTTCAACCAGGAGCTGTTCCAGGGGCTGGCCGTCTCCGGCGACTGCGGCTGCGTCCCCGGCTTCTTCGACGGCGCGGTCACCGGCAGCGGCATGTCGAGCGCTTCGCCGCACGGCGCATCGGCCAAGCGCATCGTCCGCAGCGAGCCGGTGCTGATCGACTACGTCGGCGTCTTCGACGGCTACATCCTCGACATGACGCGCATGTTCGTCATCGGCAGCCTCGCCCCCGCGTTGCGGCAGGCCTTCGACCATGCCCGGACGATCCAGGACGCGGTGGCCGCTGCCCTGCGTCCCGGCGCCGACTGCGCCGGGGTTTTCGAACTCGCGGCGCGCATGGCGGCCGAAGCCGGCCTCGGCGGCAACTTCATGGGGCCGCCGGGTGAACAGGCGAAGTTCGTCGGTCACGGCGTCGGCCTCGAACTCGACGAGCTGCCGGTGCTGGCCAAGGGCTTCAACGTGCCGCTGCAGCGCAACCAGACGATCGCCGTCGAGCCGAAGTTCGTCTTCCCCGGCCACGGCGCGGTCGGCATCGAGAACACCTATGTGGTCGGCGAGAATGGCGGCGAGCGTCTGACGTTGCTGGATGATGCGCTGGTGCAGCTGTAGTTGAACGTCCGGAGTCAGATGGGAAGCATTGAAGTCTCCCCTGATAAGGTCCTCTGGGGTCTAAAGGGAGATTTAGGGGGATGGTTTTGACTTACTGGCTTATTTTCGGACTTATACCCCAAAATAAGGTCAACACATTTCAAGCCTTTGTTTTGGTTATAGGCCCATATTTTTACCGCAGGTAAATCTCCCGGCGGTGGCCGACAGTCAATGCCAGGACGACGAGCCGCTGATCTTGAATTTCGCAGATAATCCGGTAATCTCCGATCCGGTAGCGCCACAATCCGGACAAGTCCCCCCTGAGCGGTTCACCGAAATGCCTGGGGTTCTTGCAGCCCTCGATGCGATCATCTAGCCAGTCGAGCAACCGTCTCTGTATTTGCCGATCAAGCTTACGCAGCTGTCTTTCAGCAACATCGCTGACCTCAACCGTCCAGGCCAAGGTCTTTTCTCAACTCTTTGAGAGATCTGCTGCCGCGGGTCTCTGCAAGCGCCTGTTTGGCCAGTTCGAGATCTTCGTTGTCTTCGAGGTAGCGGACGATCGCTTCACGTACGACCGCGCTGCGGTTGCTGCCTTTTGCTTTCGCCAGCAGATCAATTTCCTGTTCCAGGTCTTTTTCGAGTCGAATTGCCAACATGGGCGCCTCCCTAACACGTGTAATACATTGTATAACACACCGACGGCACTTGCCAAGCAGGATTCCTCACGGATCAGAACGAAGCGAAGATGCGCGCCGTCGAGCGTCCCGGCGCCTGCAGGTCGAGGTCAAGGAAATAGCCGAAGGGGGTCTGCGAGACTTCGTAACCGGCCCCGCTCAGCCGTTCCCCGGCGCGGGCCAGCAGTGCCTTGGTGAATGCCGCCGAGGCCTTGGTCTCGGCCAGGTGGGAGAAGGTGTGCAGCACGATGCGCTGGGTCTCGTTCTTGCGCGCCCCCCACTTGAGGTTCTTGACCAGTTTCTTCTCGACCCCAGCGGCGTTCTCCTCGTCGCAGGCCTCGGCATGGATCAGGCCGATCACTGCGTCGCGGATCTCACCGGGGGTCGTGCACTCCGGCTCCTCGTCGAGCGTCTTGACCGCCGGGTTGTAGGCGAAGCGGTCCGTAT
>JBFIMV010000370.1:0-2825 GCA_041611575.1 Desulfuromonadales bacterium
ACGCCGGCCTGCTTCGCCGCCTCGCACAGGCCGTCGACGAGCCTCTCGGTCGAAGCGGCCAGGCGAGAATACAGCGATTCGTCGCGCAGCTTCTCGAGCGTGGCGATGCCGGCCGCCATCGCGACCGGATTGCCCGACAGCGTACCGGCCTGATAGACCGGCCCCTCCGGCGCCATCTGCTCCATCAGCTCCCGGCGTCCCCCGAAGGCGGCGGCGGGGAAGCCGCCGCCGATCACCTTGCCGAGGCAGGTGAGGTCGGGGACGACCCCGTAGCGCTCCTGGGCGCCGCCGTAGGCGACGCGGAAGCCGGTCATGACCTCGTCGATGATCAGCACGATCCCTTCGGCGTCGCACAGGTCGCGCAGCCCTTCAAGGAAGCCGGCGCGCGGCGCGACGCAGCCCATGTTGCCGGCGATCGGCTCGAGAATGATGCAG
This sequence comes from Desulfuromonadales bacterium, assembly GCA_041611575.1. GTDB lineage: Bacteria > Desulfobacterota > Desulfuromonadia > Desulfuromonadales > BM103 > JBFIMV01. The sequence continues at coordinate 436 of JBFIMV010000370.1, forward strand.
GCGATCTCGCCCTGGTTGGCGGCGGCAATCGCCTTGACCTCGTCGAGGTTGTTGTAGGCGGCGGTCAGCGTGTGTTTGGCAAAATCGGCCGGCACGCCGGGGGAGGTCGGCACGCCGAAGGTCGCCAGGCCGCTGCCGGCCTTGACCAGCAGGGAGTCGGCGTGGCCGTGGTAGCAGCCGTCGAACTTGAGGATCTTGTCGCGGCCGGTGAAGCCGCGCGCCAGGCGGATGGCGCTCATGGTCGCCTCGGTGCCCGACGAGACCATGCGCACCATCTCGATGTTCGGGTAGGCGTCGCTGACCATCTCGGCCAGGGTGATCTCACGTTCGGTCGGCGCGCCGAAGGAGCAGCCGGTCCCGGCGGCCTCCCGGATCGCCTCGACAACCTTCGGATGGCAGTGGCCGAGGATCATCGGCCCCCAGGAGCCGACGTAATCGATATAGGCGTTGTTGTCGGCGTCATAGATTTTCGAGCCGGCGGCGCGGGAGATGAAAAGCGGCTCGCAGCCGACTGATTTGAAAGCCCGGACCGGGCTGTTGACGCCGCCCGGAATGACCTGCTTGGCCCGGGCGAACAGGGCGGAGGATGTCTTTTGGTTCATGCTGGCTCCTTGGGAAATCATGGGGTGGGATCTGTGTCGAATCACCGCGGCGAAGGGCGCGCTGCCGACGCCTGACGCACGACTGTCCGTCTGTTAGCATAGGCGCCTGAGACTGTCAAGCGAGCGGCCGAATGATGATTGGTAATAGTTTTAGTTTGAATAAAGTTTTTTACGCTGATTGATGTTCCTTTGCTGCCTGCACCAGTTCAGGCGGCGCCTCCGGTTCCGCCGATGCGGCCCGGCCTCCGTCGCGGCGGCGGTGTTTTGAAGCCAGACTAAAAAGTTTTTCATCCAATTCGGTTTGACATTGAAGGACGACCTGTTTTATAACCGCTGGTCTGACCAATTCTGCAGGGGTAACCATGGCTGAACTGCTCGTCATACTGATCAGCGCCATCTTCGTCAACAACTTCGTCCTCGCGCGTTTCCTTGGCATCTGCCCGTTTCTCGGCGTTTCCAAGAAGGTGGAAACGGCCCTGGGGATGGGCATGGCCGTGACCTTCGTCATGACCGTGGCGACGGTGGTGACCTGGTTCATCCAGTATTTCGTCCTGATCCCCTTCGGTATCGAGTACCTGCAGACGATCGCCTTCATCCTGGTGATCGCCTCCCTGGTGCAGCTGGTCGAGATGGTCGTGCAGAAGGTCAGCCCGGTCCTCTACCAGTCGCTCGGCATCTTTCTCCCTTTGATCACGACCAACTGCGCCGTGCTCGGTCTGGCGGTCCTCAATATCCAGAAGGATTACACCTTTCTCGAGGGCATCGTCTTCGCCATCGGCGCAGCGCTCGGTTTCACCCTGGCCCTGGTCCTCTTTGCCGGTCTGCGCGAGCGGCTCGAGCTCTGCGCCGTGCCGAACAGTTTCCGCGGCACCGCCATCGCCCTGGTGACGGCCGGCCTGCTGTCGCTGGCCTTCATGGGCTTTGCCGGCCTGGTCAAGGGCTGAGCAACCCGTGAGAGGATGAAAAAAGGAACATCATGCTTGCAGCCATTCTGAGCCTCGGATGCATCGGCCTGATCGCCGCGATCGCCCTGGGCCTTGCCGCCAAGAAATTCGCCGTCGAGGTCGATCCGCGCGAGCTGGCCGTTATGGAGGTCCTCCCCGGGGCCAATTGCGGCGCCTGCGGTTTTCCCGGGTGCGCCGGCTATGCCAAGGCGCTGACGACCGGCCAGGTCGAGTTGAACCAGTGCCCTCCCGGTGGTCCTGACCTCGTCGCCAAGCTGGCCAATATTCTCGGGGTCGAGGCCTCGGCTGCCGCTGCCGAGATCGCCGTGGTCATCTGCCAGGGAGACAATCGCAAGGCGCAGCTCAAGTATCGCTACCTGGGGCTTGAGGATTGCAACGCCGCCCAGCGCATTGCCAACGGGCCGAAGACCTGCCCCGGCGGTTGCCTGGGGCTCGCCTCCTGCCAACGGGCCTGCCCCTTCGGCGCGATAGAAATGACGGCGGACGGCCTGGCGGTGATCAGCCGCGAGAAGTGTACCGGCTGCCGCAAGTGCGTGGCGGTCTGCCCGCGCCAGGTGATCCGCATGACCCCGGCCGCAGCGACCGTCCATGTCCTGTGCAACAGCCACGACAAGGGGGCGCAGGTGCGCAAGTACTGTCAGGTCGGCTGCATCGGCTGCAACATCTGTGTGAAAACCGTCCCCGCCGCCTACAAGGTGGAAAATTTCCTCGCCCATGTGCAGTACGGTCAGGACGAAGCCGCCGACGAGGCGATCGCCAAGTGTCCGACCAAGTGCATTCGAGATTTCAGGGAAGGCTACCCGGAGGGCAGCCGCATGACACC
>JBFIMV010000371.1:0-2825 GCA_041611575.1 Desulfuromonadales bacterium
GTATACTTAAACACTCTTGAGTATACTGTCCCCCTTTAATATAAAATAGGGACACTTCCCATTATTTTAATTGGGAAGTGTCCCTATTTTTTACTTCAACAGACTATTCACCTGGGCCACCACGTTCTCAACCGTGAAGCCGAATTTCTCCATCAGCTTGCCGGCCGGGCCGCTGGCGCCGTAGCCCTGCATGCCAATCGCCTTGCCGCAGCGGCCGATATAGCGCTCCCAGCCGAAAGTCGAGGCGGCTTCGACGGCGACGCGCACCCGGCACTCGGGGGCGAGTACCCGGTCGCGGTAGGCCTGGTCCTGCTGCTCGAAGAGCTCCCAGCAGGGGAGCGAGACCACGCGGGTGCCGATACCCTGCTGCTGCAGTGTCTCGCGGGCGCCGAGGGCGAGGGGGACCTCCGAGCCGCTGGCGATGATCAATGCCTGCAGCGGGCCTTCCTCAGTGGCGAGGATGTACCCTCCCTTGTGCAGCTCGGCTGCCGGCGCGTAGATGGTGCGGTCGAGGGTCGGCAGTGCCTGGCGGGTAAGGATCAGCGCCGTCGGCCCTTTGCGGTTGGCGATCGCCGCCTTCCAGGCTTCGACGGTTTCGTTGGCGTCACCGGGGCGGATTACGGTCAGGTTCGGTACGGCCCGCAGGTTCGGCAGTTGCTCGATCGGCTGGTGGGTCGGGCCGTCTTCGCCGAGGCCGATGGAGTCGTGGGTAAGCACATAGATCGCACCCAGGCCCATCATGGCCGCGAGACGCATCGGCGGGCGCATGTAGTCGGCGAAGATCATGAAGGTGCCGCCGAAGGGGATCAGGCCGGGGGTATGCGCCAGGCCGTTGAGTACCGCACCCATGGCATGTTCACGCACGCCGAAGTGGATGTTTCGGCCGACAGTGCAGGGAGTGAAGGAGCTCTCGTCCTTGATGGTCGTGTTGTTCGACGGGCCGAGGTCGGCCGAGCCGCCGAGGAAGAACGGCAGCTTGCCGGCCAGGGCGTTGAGGGCCTTGCCGCTCGCCTGGCGGGTCGCGAGCTTTTCACCGGCTGCAATCACCGGCAGGTCGTCCCAGCCCTGCGGCAGTTTTCCCGCAGCGGCCTTCTGCCATTCACCCAGCAGGGCGTTGCTCTTCAGCTCGGACTCAAATGCCCTCAGCCATTCGGCTTCCTGGGCCGTGCCACGGCTGACGGCCTCGGCCATGTGCGCAGCGACGTCCGCCGGGACGGCGAAAGTTTCATCCGGGTTGCGGCCGAAGAACTGCTTGGTGAGCTTCAGCTCCTCGCTGCCGAGCGGCGCGCCGTGGGCGTCATGGGTGTCCTGCTTGTTCGGTGCGCCGAAGCCGATGTGCGAGCGGGCGATGATCAGCGACGGCCGTGGAGAATGCTTGGCCTTGGCGATCGCCTTGTCGAGTTCCGGTACGTTCTCCCCTTCGACGTGCTGGACCTGCCAGCCATAGCTGAGGAAGCGCGTGGCGACCTCTTCGGTGAACGCCAGGTCCGTGTCGCCCTCGATGGTGATCTTGTTGTCGAGGTAGAGGTAGACCAGGTTGCCGAGGCGCAGGTGCCCGGCCAGCGAGGCCGCTTCAGCGGCCACCCCTTCCATCAGGTCGCCATCGGAGCAGAGCCCGTAGATGGTGTAGTCGAACAGGTCCTGGCTGATCCTCTTCTGCAGAAAGCGCGCGCCCATGGCCATGCCGACGCCGACCGAAATTCCCTGGCCGAGCGGTCCGGTGGTCGTTTCGATGCCGGGGGCATGGCCGAACTCCGGGTGTCCGGCCGTCGGGCTGCCGACCTGGCGAAAATTTTTCAGGTCATTGAGCGAAAGGCCGTAGCCCGTCAGGTGCAGCATGCTGTAAAGGAGGGCAGAGGCATGGCCGCAGGAAAGGATGAAGCGGTCGCGGCCGGGCCATTCGGGATTCTTCGGGTTGTGGCGCATGTGACGGTTGTAGAGCAGGTAGGCGATCGGGGCCGCTTCCATCGGTGTGCCGGGGTGCCCCGATTGGGCCTGTTCAACCATGTCGGCAGAGAGCAGTCGAATCGTGTCAATGGCCTTGCGGGCCGTTTGCAGATCAAGCTTTTGAGACATTGAAAAACTCCTGGAAAAGAACAGTTTGCGATCGGTGCCCCACTATACTGAGGGCTTGCCGGCAAGACAAGGGCAAATTCTGCGATAAAATGAAGACCGTGCAGCGATTCAAATCCTGATTTCGTCTTTGTCATCCGGTCAAGGAACCCATGATTTTCCCCGGTCAGCAGATCACCCCCGCCCAATCATTCAGCACGGGCCGTTGCCTGGCCCGCCACCAGGAGGAAGCTATGCATTATTTTGCTTACGGCGCAAACATGGATGTGGAGACCCTCATGGAGCGCAAAGTTGAATTCGCGTCGATCACCATCGGCAAAGTCAGGAACATGAGGCTGGTGTTTCACGTGCCGGGCGCCGACGATACGGGCAAAGCCGACCTGATGGATGATAAGAACAGCCACGTGCATGGCGTGGTCTATGATGTTCCCGAACCGAGCCTCGCCGGTCTCGATGTGTATGAGGACGTCGAACGCGGCCGTTATCGCCGGCAGGAGGTCCTGGTGATGACCGACCGGGGTGAATTGCGTTGTGTCGCTTACCGTGGGGCGAAATTCCGCACCGGACTGAAACCAAGTGTCGATTATCTCGCCCGCCTGATTCGCGGGGCCGAAGCGCACGGCCTGCCGCAGCACTATCTGACATTCCTGCAGTCACACCGCACCATGACCCCTTCGCGTTGAGGAGCCTGCCGCGCGGAAACGCCAAGGCCGACCCGGATGGTCCGGATCGGCCTTGGCGCGGAGGTAAAA
>JBFIMV010000372.1:0-2817 GCA_041611575.1 Desulfuromonadales bacterium
CTCGCGGTAGTTGCCGGTGTTGCCGTCAAAACCCGGAATCAGGTTGAGCTTGCCGGTGCACTTGCCCTCGACCTTCTTGCCCTCGCCCAGGTAATTGAGAAAACTCTTGAGCATGGCGTCGTAGCCGTGGATGTGGGTGCCGTTAAAGCTCGGGGTGTTGGCGTAAGGGGTCGGGAAATCCTCGGGGACATGCCCCTTCTGCTTGGCGTTCCGGATGAAAGCGTTGAGGTCGTCGCCGATGACCTCGGGCATGCACGAGGTAAAGATCGCCATCATCTGCGGCTTGTACAGGGCGAAGGCGTTCTCCAGGCCCTCGAACAGGTTGGCCTGGCCGCCGAACACCGCGCCGTCCTCGGTCATGGCGTCGCAGGTGGCAGCCGCAGGCTCACGGTAGTGGCGGCTGAAGGTGCTGCGGAAGTAGGAGGCACACCCCTGGGAGCCGTGGACAAACGGCAAAGCTCCTTCAAACCCGGTGGCCACCATCTGCGCGCCGAGCGGCTGGCAGGCGTGGGCCGGGTTGACCACCAGGGCGGTGCGGGCAAAGTTCTTCTCTTTGTAATCTTCGGTATTGATCCATTCCTTGACCCGTTCGATCTCCTCCGCCGGGGTCTCGGTAACGAATTTCACTGCGGCTTCTGCTGCGCTCATCGTTTCACTCCTTCGCGGAGGCGTGAGGTGCGAAGTGCGAGGCGAGAAAAACCTCACGAACAACCCTCTCCTCCGAAATTGTAAACCTACCATTTAACGAGCAGGTTTTAGCTCTTGACTATCGCGTTTCGCACTTCGCGCTTCGCGTCTCCGTTAAATCGCCTTAAAAAGGACTTTTGACCAAACCCCAGGTGGGCGAGTTGATCGCCATGTCGATATCGCGGGCGAAGATCTTGAAGCCTTCGTAGCCGTGATACGGCCCCGAGTAGTCCCAGCTGTGCATCTGGCGGAAGGGGATGCCGGCCTTCTGGAAGACGTACTTCTCCTTGATGCCGCTGCCGACCAGGTCGGGCTTGAGTTCCTCGACGAACTTCTCCAGCTCGAATTCGGAGACGTCGTCGTAGATCAGGGTGCCCCTGGCCATCTCCGGGGCGGTGCGGTCGTAGTCGTCCTGGTGGGCGAACTCGTAGCCGGCGCCGGTGATCTGGATGCCGAGGTCCTCGTAGGCGCCGATGGTGTGGCGGGGGCGCAGACCGCCGACGAACAGCATGGCCGTCTTGCCGTCGAGGCGCGGCTTGTACTCGTCGATCACCGCCTGCATGACCGGCTTGTACTTTTTGATCACCTTCTCGACATTCTTCTTGATCCTGTCGTCGAAACATTCGCCGATGGCGCGCAGGCTCTCCTCGATCTTGGTCGGGCCGAAGAAGTTGTACTCCAGCCAGGGGATCCCCCACTTCTCTTCCATCACCTTGCACATGTAGTTCATCGAGCGGTAGCAGTGGATCAGGTTGAGCTTGACCGAATGGGTGGCACCGATCTTCTCCACCTCGCCGTCGCCGGTCCAGACCGACTTGACGTTGAGGCCGATCTCTTCGAGGATCGGCTTGGCCGCCCAGACATCGCCGCCGATGTTGTAGTCGCCGATCAGCGCGACGTCATAGGGGCCGGCCTCCTCCCTGAAGGCGAACTTGCCGATGATGTGGTCGCGGATCGAGTCGTTGGAGATGTGGTGGCCGAGCGATTGGGAAACGCCCCGGAACCCTTCGCAGTTGCAGGGGACCACCAGCTTGTCGAGCTCGTTCTCCATCTTCTTGGCGACGGCGTTGATATCGTCGCCGATCAGGCCGACCGGGCACTCGGAGAGGATCGACATCCCCTTGTTGAGCGGGAAGAGTTCATCCGCCTCGCGCAGCAGCTTCTCCAGCTTGATGTCGCCGCCGTAGACGATGTCGCGCTCCTGGAAATCACTGGTGAAGTCCATGGGGAACGAGGTGACGCCGGGGATGCCCTGCATCAGGTTGCGCCGGGTCCCCCAGCTGTAGACCCCGCAGCCGATCGGCCCGTGGGACACGTGCACCATGTCGCGGATCGGGCCCCAGACCACGCCCTTGGCGCCGGCGTAGGCGCAGCCACGCTGGCTCATGACGCCGGGGACAACTTTCTTGTTCGACTTGACCGCGCAGCTCGAAACACTCGGTTCATTGGCACCGAGATGCGGCGCGCGCTTCTGGGCCGCCTTCTCCGGCATCCCGGCGAGGGTCTCGGCGATCAGCTTTTCGGTTTTTTCTATCGTGACGCCCTTGATGGGCTTTCTTTCAGACATATAAGCTCCTTTTATGTGAGGCGCGAAGTGCGAGGTGAGAGATGCGGAAAGGCTCTATCACGCTTCGCGTTTCGCGCTTCGCACTTCGTTAGTTAAGCCGTCTCCGCCACGCCGACGATCGTCTCGTCTTCCGCCTCCATAATGCCGAACTCCATCAGCAGTTCCTCGAGCTCTTCCATCTCCAGTGGAGTCGGAACGACGAACATCTCGTTCTCGGCGATCTTCTTCGCCAGGGTGCGGTACTCTTCGGCCTGCTTGTGTTCCGGGGAATACTCGATGACCGTCATGCGCCGCAGCTCGGCGCGCTGCACCTGGTTGTCGCGCGGCACGAAGTGGATCATCTGCGTGCCGAGGCGCTTGGCCAGCGCTTCGATCAGGTCAGCCTCGCGGTCGGTGTTGCGGCTGTTGCAGATCAGGCCGGCGAGGCACACACTGCCCGAGGACGCGTACTTGACGATCCCCTTGGCGATGTTGTTGGCGGCGTACATGGCCATCATCTCACCGGAGACGACGATGTAGATCTCCTGGGCCTTGTTCTCGCGGATCGGCATGGCGAAACCGCC
>JBFIMV010000373.1:0-2799 GCA_041611575.1 Desulfuromonadales bacterium
GACCGCTTTCAGGGAGTCGGGCCCACCCATGTTCAGAAGCACCAGTCCGGTCGGTTTATCGAGGTCCATAGGTTAAGAGCCAAAAACAATCATCAAAAGCGTAACGCAATGACGCAATGAATAAAAGAAAGACACAAGGTTATTATTTGAACGAAAATCCGGTTATCTTCGCGTCCTTCCTGGCTTTTCTTCGCGCCTTGAGTGAGCAACGCGAACGGGCGTTACGCTTGGGATATAAACCAACATTACTTACCGCTCAGCCGATGCACGCACTCAACCATGTGAATGGCGTTTTCCGGCGGAACCGTGGGGAGGATGCCATGACCGAGGTTGAAGATAAAGCCGGGCCGGCCGGCGTTCTCATCGAGAATCCGTTTCACCTCGCGCTCGATGTGGTCCTTGGGCGCGTAGAGGACGGTCGGGTCGAGGTTCCCCTGAACGGCGATGTTGTCGCCGATGATGTCGCGGGCCTTGCCGAGGTTGACGTGCCAGTCGAGACCGAGCACATCGGCACCGGCTTCCTTGACCAGCTCGAGCATGGTGCCGCCGTTCTTGACGAAGTAGATGATCGGGATACCGTCGCGGTTGAGGCCGTCGATCAGCTGCTTGACGTAAGGGAGGATGTAACGCTCGAAATCGTGCGGCGCCAGCAGGCCGCCCCAGGTATCGAAAATCTGGATTGCCTGGGCGCCGGCCTCGATCTGCATGTTGAGGTAGCGCCGGTCCATCTCGGTGATCTTCTTCATCAGGGCGTCGTACAGCGGGAAGTCGGAGTACATCATCTGCTTGAGCGAAGCGAAGTCCTTGCTGCCATGACCTTCGACCATGTAACAGGCGAGGGTGAACGGCGCGCCGCCAAACCCGATGAGCGGCACGCGGCCCTCGAAGGCGACCCGAAGGCGCTTGATGATGGCCGGGACATAGGAGACCGCCTCGGCCATGTTTTCCGGCACGATCAGGGCATCGACATCGGCAGCGGTGCGGATCGGCTTTTCGAACACCGGGCCAGGCACGAAATCGAGGTTCATGCCCATCGGCTCAATCGGCGTCAAAATGTCGGAAAAGAGGATTGCCGCATCGACGTTGAGGATATCGATCGGCTGGATGGTCACCTCCGCCGCCCGCTCAGGGTCCTTGCAGAGGTCGAGAAAGGTGCCGCCGCCCTTGGCGCGGACATCCTTGTAGCACTGCAGATAGCGGCCGGCCTGGCGCATCAGCCAGACGGGGACATAATCGGTCGGCTGGCACCAGCAAGCCTTGAGAAAAGTGTAATCTTTGGACATGGGGGTAGTCTCCTGTAAATTGATGAAGCGCTGAGTGCTATGCGATGAGCGATGAGTTGTTTGCCTTCACTCATCGCTCATCGCTCATCGCTCGGAACTTATTTTGATTTGGCGTTTTCCGCCGCCTCTTTCTGCATGCGCTTCAGCGTCCGTTGCGGGACGTAGTTGCAGAACGGCTCCTCTTCCATGTAGTCGCCGTAGACGGCATCGGCACGGGCCCGGCAGCCACCGCATACGTTGATGAACTCGCACTCGCCGCACTTGCCCTTGTACTTCTTGAAATCCCGCAGGTCGTTGAAGGTCTTGTTGTTGAACCAGAGGTCCTTGAACGGGATCTGCTTGACGTTGCCGACCGAGGAATGGAAATAGGAGCAGGGCTTGAGGTTGCCGAAGCAGTCGATCAGGCAGATGGTCTGGGCGGCGATGCAGCCTTTGCCGCCGCCGGTGGAGAAGGTCAGGCTGCGGCGCTTGAAGTCGACCCCCTCGGCCTTGGCCATCTGAGGCACGACGCGGTAGTAATGCGGCGCACAGGTCGGGCGCATGAGGATCTCGTCTTCGCCCTTCTCCTGCTCGTAGTGCCAGGCGAGGATCTCTTCGTAGTCTTCCTTGGAGATCAGTTCGTTCATGATCTCTTCGCCGCGACCGGTCGGTACGATCATGAACATGTACCAGGCGGTGGCGCCGAGTTCCTTGGCCACCTTGAAGGTGGCGCCGATGTCGTGCTGGTTGCGCTTGGTGAACGAGGAGTTGATCAGGAACTTGATGCCGTTGCGCTTGAGTGTTTCGGCGCCGCGCACCACGCCGTCGAAAGCGCCGGGGCAGGCACGGAAATCATCGTGGATTTCGGCGGTGGAGCCGTCGAGCGACAGGGAGACCATCTTGATGTCGGCCTCCTTCATCTGCGCGCAGACTTCATCGGTGATCAGGGTGCCGTTGGTCGCGATGCACATGCGCAGGCCCTTGTCGGTGCCGTAGCGGGCAATCTCGAAAATGTCCTTGCGCAGCAGCGGCTCGCCGCCGGAGAGGACCATGACCGGCTTCGAGACTTCGCAGATGTCGTCAATCAGCTTGAGCGCTTCCTCGGTATTGAAATCGCCGACCGCGGCAGCCATGTCCGAAGAACACCGGCAGTGAACGCAGTTCAGGTTGCAGCGCTGGGTCGACTCCCAGGCGATCCACTTGGGGATGAACTCTTCCCTTGAAGCCATTCCGTCAACTCCTTGCAGAGGTCTGAGAAAAGAAGAGGTTCGGGCAGCCCGAACCACAATTTTGCATCATACAACAGGGCAAGGAGGCCTGACAAGACCATACGGGAAGTTTGGGGCAGGGTTTAACGGGCCAAGCCAGGGACGTTGGCAATCAAGCGGCATCGCTTCTCTGCTTATCGATCTGCGGCATTCTCCATCAGGGGCGAGCCAGCATCTCCTGGAACGCCTTGCGGTCCTGGCAATAATGCTCCGCCGTCTCACGCGTGATGCGGCCACTGCGGCAGAGCTGCGACAGGTGCATGTCGAGC
>JBFIMV010000374.1:0-2790 GCA_041611575.1 Desulfuromonadales bacterium
AACGGGACATGCGCTCCAGGTGATTTGCTGTTTCGATATCGCGCGCCTGGACCAAGCTGATCGAGGTCCGCATCGCAGCCACCATCGCTCGCGCCGCGGACAGTTCTCTCATGACCATGCAGTTGATCAAATGAGCGAAGATTTCCACTTGTTCAAGCACGCGTTCGCGGAAATAGCGTTTGCGCAGCGAATTGAAGAAGACGAATCCGGCGAAGTCTCCGGAGTGGTACATCGGGTGCGTGTAGCTTGAAGCGAATCCGTGCCCGCTGATGGCTCGCGCATGCTCCGAATTGCTGCCGTCGAAGACGCTGAGATCGTTGACGATCCGCGGTCCTGCGCTCCGCGCCGTCTCGCCAAGGCTCGAGGACTCGTCAAGAACCGCTTCATAATTTTTCAGGGGATTTTCGTCGGCAGGGCTGGCCAGGTAGGTCTTCAGGGTTTTTGTTGAACGATCATACAGGGCGAGGCTGATACGGTCGATGCCTTGGCAGCGCTCCTTCAGAACATCGTGCACGACCACCAGCTTTTCCTGGCAGGTCCCGGCGGTCGCGAGTCCGGACAAGGCATCTTCATGAAAGATGACGGACTCCATACAAACCTCCGTCAAATGATTAACCATCTCTTAGCATTCTAGCCGTGATGATGACAATTGCAAACCGGGAAAGCCCCGACAGGCTTTGACGCGGGCAAGGCATTGGGGTACTCTTACCAGGGCAGGTGGACGTTGCCCGCTGCAAGGACAATCACAACATGGCAAGTCATCAGGCAGAACACTGCATGGTCTGCGGCCTGCCGCTCTTCTACCGTGAAAGGGGAGAGCCGGTCGAATGCAGAGAATGTGGTCGCCGCGAAAACAGCCCCATCATCTGCCCGTCCGGGCATTTTATCTGTGATGCGTGCCACAGCGCGACGCCGCTGTCGCAACTTCCCGGCCTGAGCCGCGCCATCGAAGGGTCAGCACCGGAAGATATCCTGGAAGAACTTCTGCAGCTTCCGGACCTGCCGATGCACGGTCCGGAGCACCACGCCATGCCGGCACTGGCCCTCCTCCTCGCCGCCGAGCGGGCCGGCGTAACCCTCCCCGCCAACTTCATCGAAGAAGCGATCCGTCGCAGCATGCAGATCCCCGGAGGGGCCTGCGGCTATCACGGTGCCTGTGGCGGCGCACTGTCGCTCGGCGTGGCCGTCAGCCTGATCACGGGAGCCACGCCGCTGACCGGCCTGGCCCGCGGCATGGCGCATCGCGCAACGGCGGCGGCCCTGCTCAAATGCGGCGACGACAACGCCCGCTGCTGCAAGCGGGCACTGCGCACAACCGTTGCGGCTGGACGTCATTTCTTCAAGAAAGAGCTCGGCATCGACTTCGTCAGGTCGAACGGCCGGCAGATCTGCAAGGATATTGCCCGCAACAAGGAATGCGCCCGGGAGCAGTGCCCCTACTTCCTCCGCGTCGGCAAATCGACCTATCAGTAAAAAAAGCCTTGCACATGAAGCGCAGGGCCTTTAACGCAAAGGCGCAAAGAAATCCGGGAAAGACACATACAGAGCGATAAAACTCTATTGCGTTCCTTCTCGTATTCCTTTGCGCCTTTGTTCGAATCTTTGCGTCTTTGCGCTGAAATAATCTTACTTTATCAGCCCAGCAGTGACTCCACCGGTGTGTACTCGAGATCGAACGCCTCGGCAACTCCGGCGTAGGTCACCTTGCCGTTGACCACGTTCAGCCCCGCCCTGACCCCGGCCTTCTCTCTGGCGACCGCCTGCCACCCACGGTTGGCAATCTCCACGGCATAGGGGAGCGTGGCATTGGTCAGCGCAATGGTCGATGTCAACGGCACGGCACCGGGCATGTTGGCCACGCAGTAATGGACGATGCCGTCAACCATGTAGGTCGGCTGGTCGTGAGTCGTCGGCCGCGAAGTCTCGAAGCAGCCCCCCTGGTCGATAGCGACGTCGACCAGCACCGCCCCCGGCTTCATGGTCGCGAGCATCTCGCGGGTCACCAGCTTCGGCGCCTTGGCGCCATGCAGCAGCACCGCGCCGATCACCGCGTCGGCCTTCAGCACCAACTCGCGGACCGTGGCCGGCGAAGACATCAGCGGGATACAGTTCTTCGGCATGACCTCGGACAAATGGCGCAGGCGATCGAGGTTGGTGTCGAGCAGGAAGACCCTGGCGCCGAGACCACAGGCCATCTGCGCCGCGTGGGTGCCGACCACACCGCCGCCGAGCACGACCACGGTGGCCGGAGCCACGCCCGGCACGCCGCCGAACAGGATGCCACGGCCGCCATGGGTCCGCTCGGCATACTTGGCCGCCTGCTGGGCCGCCATGCGTCCGGCGACCTCGCTCATCGGTGTCAAGAGCGGCAGGGACCGGTTCGGCCCCTCGATCGTCTCGTAGGCAATGCAGACGGCACCGCTGGCGAGCATCGCCCGGGTCAGCTCCTCGGAGGCGGCAAAATGAAAATAGGTGAAGACGATCTGCCCCGGGCGGATCAACGGGTATTCGGACGGCTGCGGCTCCTTGACGTGCATGACCATCTCCGCCCGGCGGAAAATCTCTTCCGGCTTCGCGACCAGCTCGGCCCCGGCCTCGGCATAGGCGGCATCGCTGAAACCGCTGCCTTCGCCGGCCCGGATTTGCACCAGCACGGTGTGGCCATGCTGCCTCATGATTTCAACCCCTGCCGGCGTCATGCAGACCCGGTTTTCCGCCGTCTTGATCTCCTTGAGAACACCGATGATCATTACTAGTCTCCCTCGTTGCTGTGGCCTGCGCCGCAATTGC
>JBFIMV010000375.1:0-2779 GCA_041611575.1 Desulfuromonadales bacterium
ACTTCATGCAGGCCGACCCATTCGGCGGTCTTAATGACGATGATGTCGGCAACGGCCCGTGCCGTTGCCGGGTCGAGTACGGTGTTGTTGCGTACCAGCCAGTTTTGCGCGAAAGCGCCGAAGGCAGGTGCGCTCCAGTAAAGCAGCCCGATGAAGAACAGCCCCCAGACAACGCCCCAGCGGGCGTCACGGTTATTCGGCACGGTATAGAAGCGCGACAAGACGTGCGGTAACCCGGCTGTGCCGACCATCAGGGTGAAGCAGAGGGCGATCCACTCGTAGGGGGAGCCGAAAGTCCAGGGGAAAAGATAGTCGCCGGATATTTGCGTCGGCAGTTCCCGCAGGGCGCTGCCATAACTGGATTGCGGGATGAGCCAGTTGTAACCCAGCTTTTTTGCGATCAGCATCAGTGGAATGACGAAGGAGAGAATCAGGATCAGGTAATGCATCTGTTGGTTGCGCGCGGCCCGCAGCGCACCGGCGACGAGCAGGTAGAGCAGGGTGAGCAGGGTGCCGAAGACCAGAGCCTGAATGTAATTTATGCCGAACATCCAGGCAAAGATCAAGCCGATCCCTTTGTACTGGGCGACGCAGTAGATCAGCGAGATGACGATGGCGATGACGGCCGAGAAGACCCGGGCGACCGGAGACTCGTAGCGCGCTTCGACGAAATCGGGCGCGGTATATTTGCCGAACCTGCGCAGCTGGCTGCCCATCAGCACCAGCAACAGGACGTAGCCGCCGGTCCAGCCGAGGATATAGGCGAAGGCGAAGTAGCCGTTGAGGAAGAAGACCCCGGCGATGCCGAGGAAAGAGGCTGCGCTCATCCAGTTCGACGCAATCGCGGCGCCGATGCTGGCATGACCTATGGAGCGTACCTGGATGCCGTATCCGCCTCTGTCGTGGCGCCGGCTCATTATGCCGACCACGAGCGAGAGAATCAGGACGGCACAAAGCAGGAAGAAAGGCGTGTGCTTGACCATTTCCATCGTCAATCTCTCCTAGCGGCGCTTGCGGTAGCTGGTTGTCAGCCAGTCGATCAGGACGTTGAAGAAGAAGCAGAGGAAGATGAACCAGAGGATCAGGAACTGGCCGCTGAACCAGAAGTAGGCCGGGATGCCGAAGGTATAGGGGACTTCGGCCAGGGTCGTTGCAGGATCCGTGTGGGTCAAGGCGAGATGGATCGGCATGCCGAAGGTCATGACCGCCCAGGCAATGAGCGTGATCCAGATAATCGTCACTTCCTTGCGCATGAAGCCGGGACGGGGGCGGAAGAAATTGACGCGTAAATCCTTCCGATCCGGGGGGACCCTGTCGTCGTATTGTTCCATAGTGTTCTCTCCCGTTTGCCTTCAAGAGCAACTGCTTAGAAATGTCTGAGACAAATTTAATGCAAGCGCTTTGCCAAGTTTATTCCTGCTCGCCGGTTTTCATGATTTCTGCGAGGACGGTTGTGGCGTAGCTCCCCTTCGGCAGGGAAAAGGTGAGGACCAGGTCCTCTCCGGCTTGCTCGCAACGGGACTCTTTCAGGGGCACCCGTATCGGTCTGCGTTCTCCTTCCACAGCCAGCCCTCCGGTCAAGCGGAAGTCATCGAGAGTCAATCGTTCCTTGTCGAGCAGGCTCCTTTCGAGGAGGCCGGCCTGCCCCTCGGCAAGGCGTGTTTTGAAACCGAAGAGCGGTGCGGTCGGGCTGATTTCAAAACGATCGGCGCGTGGCTGCTCCGCGACCGGGTCGGTGACGAGGAAGCAGGCGCCGTTCTCATGCTTGTATGCCAGGTCACCAAGCCAGATGCGTTCAAGCGTTGCCAGGCGCATGTCAACCATGCGATCGAAGAGGCTTGACTGCAGGGCGGAGAGATAAAGTTTCAGCAGGTTGCGCGGCATGGCCAGGACAGCCTGGCGGGGCGATTTGCCGTCAACCGTCATTTCGAGCAGCCGGCGTTCCGGTCGGCAGTGGCGGGGCAGCTGCTGAATGGCCGTCTTCAGGTCACCACTGCGAAAGGCCTCCGCGGCTTTCTGCCAGCCGGGATGCTTGATTTCCGCCGGGTCGCCGATGATCTCGGCCATGGCCGTGGCGAAGTCGCCGCGCAGGATCGCTCTGCCGATGTGATGGGAGTTGCCCAGGGCGCCGTAGCGCTGTTCCCCGAAACGGTTCGGCACGCCGAGATCTTCGAGGACACCAAGGATCGCTTCCGCGCGTGGCAAGCTGCCCGGGAGCGGTGCATGGATGCGGATGCGGAAGCGGTTGCCGGCGAGGTGACCGGGGCGCAGCTTGTTGCGGTGCAGTCGGGCGGAAAGAATCCTGACGCCCGGGATCTCGAGTCCCTCGACATCTTGCGGTTTGCGCTGTGGCACCGAAACCGTCTGCCGGGTAATCGCCCGGGAGTCCTTGAGGCCGGCGTAGCCGAGGTCGCGTTCCTGGCATCCGAGCCTGGTGGCCAGTTCCCTCAACAGGTCGTAGGTTGTCAGTCCGCATTTTTCCACGGTCAGGTAGAGATGGTCCCCCTCGCCACAGGGGCTGTACAGGGGGAGCTCTTCGACCTGGAAGTCTTCAGGTTCCTGCCGGATGACCCCTCCCGTTCCCGGTAGTTTTGCGGTCAGGTAGTGGCTCACCGGTCGTTCTCCGCCTCTTGCCAGTTGACCCGGAAACCCCGCTGGAAATCGGTTTCGGGGTGCACGCTGTGTGTAGCTTCCGGTGCGCGGCGATGGTGCAGAAAATGAATGGGCTGACCCAGGTCGATAAAACGCTGCATGTACTTGGAAAGAGGGTAGCCGGGCA
>JBFIMV010000376.1:0-2777 GCA_041611575.1 Desulfuromonadales bacterium
GGTGCCGACATCTTCGAATCCTATGTCGGCTCGATCATCGCCACCATCGCCATCGCCGCGGCTGCGAGCCCGGAACTGCTGGCCAAACTGGGGAGCGGCGAGAACGTCCGTGCTGCCGCCATGTACCTGCCGATCTCTCTCGCCGTGGTCGGTCTGATCTTCTCGTTCCTCGGCATCTGGTCAATGAAGAAGCTGAGCAACCAGGACCCCGCCAAGGCGCTGCATTACACGACCTTCGTCGCCGCCGGCGGCTTCCTGATCGCCTCGATCCTGGTGATCTGGGGAATGGGTCTCCACTTCGGCGTATTCCTCGCCGTTCTGGTCGGCTGCCTGGCCGGTATCGCCATCGGCCAGATTACCGAGTACTACACCGCCCATGCTCCCGTGAAGCGCATCGCTGAAGCCTGCAAGACCGGCCCGGCGACCACCATCATCCACGGCCTGGCCGTCGGTCTTGAAAGCTGCGCCGGCCCGGTCCTGGTGATCTGCGTCGCCATCGCCGTCGCCAACAGCTTCGCCGGCCTCTACGGTATCGGCATCGCAGCGGTCGGCATGCTCGCCACTGTCGGCGTGACCATGACGGTCGACGCTTACGGCCCGATCGCCGACAATGCCGGCGGTATCTCCGAGATGGCCGGCCTCGGCCCGGACGTTCGCAAGATCACCGACGGCCTCGACGCCATCGGCAATACCACCGCCGCCATTGGCAAAGGCTTCGCCATCGGCTCCGCAGCGCTGACCGCCCTGGCGCTGTTCTCGGCATACGCAACGACGGTCAAACTCGAGACGATCGACCTGATCAACCCGAAGGTCGTCATCGGCCTGCTCATCGGCGGCGTGCTGCCGTTCTTCATCGGCGCGTTGACCATGACCAGCGTCGGTCGCGCCGCCGGCAAAATGGTTGACGAGATCCGCCGCCAGTTCCGCGAGATTCCGGGCCTGCTCGAAGGCAAGGAGGGTGTCAAGCCGGAATCCAGCAAGTGTATCGATATCTCGGCCAAGGCTGCCCTGAAAGAGATGATCCTCCCCGGCGTGATCGCCGTTCTTGCCCCGGTGCTGATGGGCTTCATCGTCGGCAAGGAAGCGCTCGGCGGCATGCTGGCCGGCGCCACCCTGACCGGTGTCCTGCTGGCGCTGATGATGTCCAACGGCGGCGGCGCCTGGGACAACGCCAAGAAGTACATCGAAAAAGGTGAACTGGAAGGCGAGAAAAAGGGTGGCGACGCCCACAAGGCAGCCGTTGTCGGCGATACCGTCGGCGACCCGTTCAAGGACACGTCCGGCCCGGCCATGAACATCCTCATCAAGCTGATGAGCGTCGTGGCCCTGGTGATTGCGCCGCTCCTGGTCTGATCCGGGCGTAACAATCCGTCAACTGCGATAGCCGGGGATTTTTCCCCGGCTATCCTTTTTTAGCGAGAGCAGCAATGGGCTTCAAATGCGGTATCGTCGGTCTGCCCAACGTCGGCAAATCGACCATCTTCAACGCGATCACCTCGGCGGGCGCCGAGTCCGCCAACTATCCTTTCTGCACGATCGAACCGAACGTCGGCATGGTCGCGGTCCGCGACCCGCGCCTCGATGTGCTGGCGTCGATCGTCAAGCCGAAGCAGGTGCTGCCGACCGCCATGGAGTTCGTCGATATTGCCGGGCTCGTCAGGGGAGCAAGTCGCGGCGAAGGCCTGGGGAACCAGTTTCTCGGTCACATCCGCCAGGTCGATGCCATCGCCCATATCGTGCGCTGCTTCGATGATGACAACGTCATCCATGTCGACGGCAGTATTGATCCGCTGCGCGATGTCGAGGTCATCCAGACGGAGCTCAACCTGGCCGACCTCGACACGGTGGAGAAGCGCATCAATCGCATCAGCAAGCAGGCGAAAAGCGGCGACAGGAAGATGCAGGAGGAACTGCAGATCCTCAATCAGGTCAAAGAATGCCTGAACAACGGCTTGCCGGCGCGTAATGCCGGGTTGTCCGCCGGGCAGCGGTTCACCCTGCGCGACCTGCACCTGATCACCGCCAAGCCGGTGCTCTACGTCGCCAACGTCTCCGAGGATGACCTGTCTGGCGAACATCCCTTCGTCGCCAGGCTCAGAGCCCATGTCGCGGCCGAAAAGGCGGAATTGGTCGTGATCTGTGGCAAGATAGAGGCGGAAATGGCCGAACTCCCGCCGGAAGAGAAGGTGGAGTTTCTGACTGAGCTCAACCTGGACGAGGCCGGTCTTGACCGCATGATACACGCCGGTCACCGGTTGCTCGGTCTGGGTACCTACTTTACCGCCGGGGTCAAGGAAGTTCGTGCCTGGACCGTGCCGAAGGGTGCGCGTGCTCCCCAGGCCGCCGGAGTCATCCATACTGATTTCGAAAGAGGGTTCATTCGCGCTGAGGTGATAGCCTATGACGATTTCGTTGCTTCGAAGGGCGAGTCCGGGGCGAAGGACTGCGGACTCATGCGCCTCGAAGGCAAGGATTACGTGGTCAAGGACGGCGATGTCATGCATTTCCGCTTCAATGTCTGATGGTCGTTGCGGGCCATCTTTGCCTGCCGTTTCAACGGCAAGGTCGTGTGTCCGCGTGCACTGAAAAATCGATTGCCACGCCACCTGCGGATGTGGTAGATAAATAAGTTCTTTCGAAAGGGAGTGGTCTGTTCCGCTCCCGCTCCTTGCTCCGTAGGAACGGGGCTACAAACCCAAGAGGAGGTTTTTTAATGCGTACCTATGAAACAATCTACATCGTTCATCCGGAAGTTGCCGGGGACGACCTGACCGCGA
>JBFIMV010000377.1:0-2742 GCA_041611575.1 Desulfuromonadales bacterium
AGCATGATCGTCTGTGAAGGGCCGAACCCGGTGGGGATCCTCACCGACCGCGACCTGCGCAACAAGGTGGTGGCCGAGGCGCTCGATCCGTCAATCCTGAAAGCCCGGGACATCATGAACGCGCCGCTGATCACGGTGCATGAAGACGACTTCCTCTTCGAAGCTCTCTACCGGATCTCCAAGAGCAACATCCACCGCATCTGCGTGGTCGACAGCGAAGAGCGCCTGACCGGCATCATCACCGTCAGCGACATCATGCGCCTGCAGACCCGTTCGCCGCAGAAGCTGATCCGCGACATCAGCCAGGCCGCGACCCTCGAGGAGCTCAAGACGTATCACGAGCAGATCCAGGGGCTGGTCCTGCACCTGGTCGGCGCGGGGGTCCCGCCCCGCGAGTTGGTGCGCATGATCGCCCTGCTCAACGATAAGCTGCTGGTGCGCCTGATCGAGCTGTTGCGGGCGCGGCAGTTCAACGACCTGACCGACCGCTTCGCTTTCATCGTGCTCGGCAGCGAAGGACGGCGAGAGCAGACCCTGACCACCGACCAGGACAACGCCATCATCTACGCCGACGATCTGTCGGAGAAGGAAATCGAGAGAGTCAAGGCCTTCTCCGTGGCCCTGATCGACGCCCTGATCGAAATCGGCGTGCCGCCTTGTCCCGGCGGGATCATGGCGAAGAACGACTTCTGGCGGCGCAGTTTTACGGCCTGGCGGAACGTGCTCGACAGCTGGCTGTCGAACCCGCTGCCCGACCATGTCCTCAACGGCAGCATGTTCTTCGATACGCGCACCGTGTATGGCGATGCCGGTTTCGAGCGTGACCTGAAGAACCTCATGGTGGAGTTCTTCCGTCGCGACAAGATGTTTTTGTCGCGCATGGCGGGCAACGTCCTGCGCTTCAGCCCGCCGTTGGGGCTGTTCGGCGGCATCAAGGTGGAAAAAGGGGAAGATCACCGGGGCCAGCTGGATGTCAAGAAGGCAGGGATTTTCGCCATCACCGAGGGGATCAAGGCGCTGGCCATGGAGTCGGGCGTTACCGGCGGCGGGACGCGCGAGCGCATCGAGGCCCTGGTCGAAAACGGCACGCTCAGCCGCAAGGTGGCGGATAATATCGAGGCGAGTTACAATTTCCTCGTTTCCCTGCGCCTGCGATTCCAGGTGGAGGAGATCCGCGCCGGCGGCGAACCGGACAACTTTATTACCCCCGCGAAGCTCAATCACATGGAAAAGGGACGACTGAAACTTGCCCTGGAGGAGATCAAGGCCTTCCAGGATTTCCTGCACGTGCATTTCCGCCTGCACCTGATGCACTCATGACCCGCACGCCTTCACGCAATCCTTGCCGCCTGCTGGCTTTCCTGCTGCTGATTGCCATGGCTCTCCTGCCGGGCTGCCGCAACCGGATCGACATGTCGGGTCTCAACCAGCTGGCCAAGTCCGACATCGACATGATTGCCGACACCAGCCAGCGCGAGATGAACCTCCTCATGGAGGACCTGCTGGTCAAGCTCTACCAGCACAACCCCGGAGAACTCGACAAGGGACGCGGTCTGTCGGTCGGCCAGCGCAAGGGGCAGCTGTTCGACCGGCCGGGACGCCTGGTCTTCCATGAACTCGACCTCAAGCAGGGGACCGCCGCCCTCGACCTGGCGTTCGACCCCGGATACAAAGGGGACCGGGTCTTCGCCCTCATGGCGGGGCTGGTGGGGATGGTGCGCAGCGTTTACAACTGGCAGAACGAACAGTACATGTTCGACTCTCTCGACGAGAAGAAGCTCTTCGACTGCGCCCGCAATCTCGAAGTCCTTGCCTGGCGGCTGTACAACACCCGCGACAGTTCGGGCGCCTTGCTGCTGCTCAGCAATGGCCATGGCAACGGGAACAGCAACGGCAACAACCCGGAAGATAAGAGCTTCGAACGGACCTTCGGCAAGATGATCGCCATCCAGGACCTGATGGCCTTCACCGTCGCCGGCAAGTGGGACCGGGGGGTCAACACCGCGGTGAAGAAGGTGGTGTTCTTTCCGCTGGGAATCTGAGCCACTTTAGAAATCAATGCAACAGGGCCGCCCCGGTTTATCGAGGCGGCCTTGTTGCGTTGCAGATCAATCGACATCAGGAAGGTGGCTACTCGTACTCGATCCGCATCTGGCTGCCGGTCTGCGGTTTGCTGCCGAACCCTTTGGCGTGGCCCCAGAAGGAGATGACCTTCTGCAGCAGCTTGGCGCCGGCCATCTCCGAGACCTTGCTCGCTTCGGGGACCATCTCGACGATGTCCGCGCCGCGCAGGTCGATCTTCTTCGAGGAGAAGAGCGCCTCGAGGACTTCGATCGCCTGGTACCAGGAAAAACCGCCGGGCTGCGGCGTGCCGACCCCCGGTACCACGGCCGGGTTGAAGACGTCCATGTCGATCGACAGGTAGACCGGCCCGCTCAGGGCGCGGATCTCCTGCAGAAACGCCTCCCACTGCCCCTTGCCCTGCAGGTCCCAGTCCATGAACAGCGAGATGCGCGGCTCCCGCTCGACCAGGGCGACCTCGCTCTCGAAGACCGAGCGGATGCCGCCCATGATGACGCGGTGCCCCTGTTCGAGCAGGCGCGTGACCGGGCAGGCGTGGTTGTAGCGGCTGCCTTCGTAGCTGGCGCGCATGTCGCCGTGGGCGTCGAGGAAAAGGATGGTCCCCGGCGTGTTCATGCGGCCGGCGACCAGCGACGGCGTCAGCGAATGCTCGCCGCCGAG
>JBFIMV010000378.1:0-2739 GCA_041611575.1 Desulfuromonadales bacterium
CGGTGTTGTAGGCGATTGGCGCCACCAGGACGGCCGCGGCGGCGTGGCTCATCATTTCCGTCAGGCAGAAGGTGATGAGGAAGACCGCGCCGAGCACCACCCAGGGGCCGTAGGGGCCGACGCCGCCGATGATCTGGTCGGCGATCATGCGCGCGGCGCCGCTGTTCTCCATGGCGTGGCCGAGGGGGAGGGTGCCGGCGATCAGGACGATGATCGACCAGTCGATGCTCTCGTAGGCTTCCTTGGCGGTGAGGCAGCCCGACAGGATCATCAGCAGGGCGCCGAGCATCCCCGAGACCATGATCGGCAGGACGCCGAAGGTGGTGAGGGCGATGACGCCCAGCATGATGGCAGCGGCCAGCGGTGCGCGCCGCGGCCGGTAGGGGGCGATCTCCACGCCGCCGAGCAGCAGGAAGTCGTGGGCCTTGCCCAGGTGACGGACTTTTTCTTCCGCCCCCTGCAGCAGGAGCACGTCGCCGAAGCGCAGGATGACGTGGTCGACGCGCCGCACCACCGGCGAGCCGCTGCGGCCGATGGCGAGGACGGTCAGGCCGTGGGTGTCGGCGAAACGCATCTGGCTCAAGGTCTTGCCCACCATGTCGCTGTTCGGAGTCAGCGAGGCCTCGACGACCACGAAATCCTCTTTCTCGGTCGATGCCGCCGGGTTGTCCCTCTCCGGAATGATGGCCAGCCCCCTCTTCTCCTTGACCTTGAGGATGTTTTCCGGGTTGCCTTCGAGAAAGAGAATGTCGCCGACGTGGAGTTTCCGGTTGCGACGGGGGTTGGGGATCTTGACGTTGTTGCGCAGGATGCCACGGATGTGCATGTTCAGTTCCCGGTCGAGGGAGCTCTTGGCGATGGTTTTGCCCTCCAGTGGCGAACCTTCGAGGATCTCGACTTCGGTGACGTACTCCTTGACCTGGTAGGCCTCGGTGAGGGTGCCGGACTTGCGCACCGGCAGCAGGTGCCGTCCGGCCAGGGCCATGTAGGCCGTGCCGAGCAACAGCAGCACCAGGCCGACCGGGGTGAAGTCGAACATGCCGAAGCTTTGGCCCGAATATTCCTGCATCAACTCGTTCATCAGGATGTTCGGCGGGGTGCCGATCAGGGTGCAGACGCCGCCGAGCAGGGAGCCGAAGGCCAGGGGGATGAGCAGCTTGCTGGGTGGGGTCTTGAGTTTTTTGGCGATCATGACGACCACCGGCATGAGCACCGCCGTCGAGCCGATGTTGTTGATGAAGGCAGAGAAACAGGCGACGGTCAGCATGATCGAGGCGACCAGCAGCGCTTCGCTGTGGCCGGTCCAGGCGATCAGCCTTTCGCCGACGCGGGTGACCGCCCCGGTGCTTGAGATGCCGGCGCTGAGGATGAACATGGCGCCGACGGTGATGACCGCCGGGTTGCTGAAGCCGGAGAACGCCTCCTCGATGGTGACCAGGCCGGTGATTGCCAGCGCCAGCAGGACCATGATGCTGACCAGATCCATGCGGATCCATTCCGTGGCGTAGAGGATGATGGCGATCAGCAGAATGACAAGAGTCAGGGTGATGTCCATACCAGTCCAATGTGTGCGGGAAGTGGTGGTCAGAACATTCTAGTCGGAGATGGTCGTATTCTCAAGTTTGCAGCTTGCGAACCGCCCTGTCCGGATCGGCTGCCGCGATGACCGCCGAGATCAGCGCGATGCCGTGCGCTCCGGCCTGCCGCGCCGCCGAAGCCGTCTCGGCAGTGATGCCGCCGAGGGCGAACACCGGCAGAGGGCTGAGGCGACAGGCTTCCGCCAGGGTCTCGACGCCTCGCGGCTCACCGTAGGCGACTTTGGAGGGGGTGGTGAAGACCGGGCCGAAGGTGACGAAGTCGGCCCCTTGTTCGGCGGCGCGGGAGATTTCCTCGTGGCGGTGGGTCGAGACACCTATCTGCAGGTCCGGCCCGGCCAGGTGGCGCACGATGTCGACCGGCAGGGAGTGCCCGCCGAGGTGCACGCCGTCGGCGGCGACGGCCAGGGCGAGGTCGACGCGGTCGTTGATGAAGAGCTTTGCCCGGTAACGGCCGGTCAGCTCGCGCAGCTGCCTGGCGAGGGGGAGAAGTTCGGCCGCAGACATGTCTTTTTCGCGCAGCTGGACAGCGCGCACGCCGGCAGCGAGGGTTATTTCGATGGTTTGCAGCAGGGTTCGTCCGGTGGGGACCAGGTGGCGGTCGGTGATCAGGTAGAAATCGAAATCGATGCGGTTCGGAGTCAATTTGATCCCTCGGCCCGGTTGAGAAAGGCGCTGTCCCAGTCCTTCCAGACCGGGTCGTAGCCTTTGCGCCGCAGCATCTCGGCGAACTCGGCCGGGGTGCGGTCGTCGTCGATGGCGAACTGTTCGGTGTGGCGTTCGCCGCTGGCGTAACCGCCGGGGGCGGTGCAGGAGCCGGCGCTCATCTGGGTGATGCCGAGCGGCAGCAGATGATCGCGCAGGGTTGCGCTCTCGCGGGTCGAGAGGACCAGCCCGGCGTCGTGCAGCAGCAGGCGCATGGCGCAGATCAGCTGGACGAAGTCCCGGTCGGCGACCGGTTGGCGCGGCTGGAAGCCGATCTCGGAAGGGCGCATGCGCGGGAAGGAGACGGTCAGCTGGCTGCGCCAGAAATGACGGGCGAGGTAGCGTCCGTGCAGGCCGGTGAAGAACGCCTCGCTACGGAAGCGCCCGAGGCCGAGCAGGGCGCCGATGCCGATCTTGCGCAGGCCGGCGGCGCCGGCAC
>JBFIMV010000379.1:0-2738 GCA_041611575.1 Desulfuromonadales bacterium
ACCTCGATGTGCTGTTCATCGTGGTGCGCATGGAGAGCCGGGTCTTCATCATCGCCCGGTCGCGCCTGAAGGAGATCAACGTCGGCGAGATCCTGACCGACTTCGGCGGGGGAGGTCACCCGGCAGCCGCCTCCTGCGTGGTGCGCGACATGACCCTCGTGCAGCTGCTCGAGCAGCTGCCGGTCGCTTTGCAGAAGCACGTGGCGCCGCGCTGGCAGGCGCACCACCTCATGTCGACCCCGGTCAAGACGGTCGCTGTCGACGAGCCGATTGCGGCGGCCCACCAGCTGCTGTCACGCTACAACATCAACACCGTGCCGGTATTGAAAGCCGGGCAGGTCGCCGGCATCATCTCCCGACAGCTGGTCGACAAAGCGGTTTATCACGGCCTGCAGGAACATCAGGTCAGCGAAATCATGAGCAGCGATTTCCTGAGCGTGGCGCCGTCGACGCCGGTCGAGGAGCTCAGGGGCCTGATCGTTGAAAGCAATCAGCGTTTCGTGCCGGTCATCGAAGAAGACAAGCTGGTCGGCGCGGTGACGCGCACCGACCTGCTGCGTCACCTTGCCTGCAGCGCCGGAACCCCGCCGCGGTCCGGCGACCGGGGATTGATCAGCCGGGGAGGCCGTTACTACAAACCCGGCCAGGTACAGCGCTTGATCCGCAACCGCCTTCCGCGACGCATCCAGGAGCTGCTCACCCAGCTGGGCGCCGCTGCCGATACCCAGGGTGTCCCGGTCTTTGCCGTCGGCGGCTGTGTCCGGGACCTGCTCCTCGGGACGGAAAACCTCGATCTGGATTTCGTCGTCGAGGGCGACGGTATCGCTTTCGCAGAACACTTCGCCAGGTTGAACGGTTGCCGTGTGCGTTGCCATCGGGCCTTCGGGACCGCGGTCGTCATCTACCCGGATGGCTTCAAGCTCGACATCGCCTCGGCGCGCATGGAGTACTACCTCAGGCCCGGCGCCCTGCCCGATGTCGAACATGCCTCGGTGAAGATGGATCTTTCCCGCCGGGACTTCACCATCAACACCCTGGCGATCAGCCTGAATCACGACACCTACGGGGAGATCCTCGATTATTACGGCGGGCAGCGGGACATCGACGAGAAGGCAATCCGCGTCCTGCACAATCTCAGCTTCGTCGAGGACCCGACACGGGTGTTCCGCGCCGTCCGCTTCGAACAGCGCCTCGGCTTCCACGTCGGCAAGCAGACCGAACACCTGCTGCACAGCGCGGTACGCCTTGGCCTGCTCGAAAACCTCAGCGGCGAGCGCATCTTCAACGAACTCTACCTGATCCTCAACGAGCGCAACCCGCTGCCGGCGATCTTGCGCCTGGCGCGACTTGACGTTCTCCGTTTCCTGCACCCGGATCTGACCAAAAAAGTTGACTATACGCATTATTTCGAGGAAGCCAAGCGGGCGATGGACTGGTACGACCTGCTCTACACCGGCCAGCCCTGCGAACGTTGGCTTTGTTACTTTCTGGTTGTTTCCACCGTGCTCGATCGTCAAGGCATCGATGCTCTCTGCACAAGGCTCAACCTGATGCCGCGTTATCTCGACGTTCTCAAGAAAGAGCGCAGCGAGGGGCTGGCCATCCTGCGCCGGCTTGAGCGCCGCAAGCCCGGGATGCAGCCACCGAAGGCGAGCACCCTTTATCGATGGTTCCGGCCCCTGTCGACCGAGGTGCTGCTTTTCATGATGGCCCGGACGAAAAGTGAGCCGACACGGCAGTGGGTTTCTCGCTACATCGCTCACCTGCGCGACGTCCGGCCGATGCTCGACGGACAGGATCTCGCCAAACTCGGATTTCCCCCGGGGCCGATCTACCGCAAGGTCCTCGACGAACTCCTGGCGGCCCGCCTGGATGAGCGGGTCAGTTCCGCCCAGGACGAACGGACGCTGGTGTTGCGCAAGTACCGGCGTGAACTCTCCGGGTGAGGGGGAGATGACGTGAATATCTTTATGTGCGAATTATTTCAACAATAAAAACAAATAGTTATATTATTCATGCGGTGAGGCGGCAATTGACTTGTATGTGCTCATCTGCTAAAAATGCACATCTCATATCACTGACGGGCGTCCCGACTTCATGGAACATATCCTTCTGAAAATCTCGATCATGCTGGTCCCGGCCCTGCTGGCGGTCACGCTGCATGAAGTCGCCCACGGGTTTCTCGCCGAGCGGCTCGGTGACCCGACCGCCCGGCTGCTGGGCCGCCTGACGCTGAATCCGCTCAAGCACCTTGATCCGATCGGCACGATCGCCCTGCTGATCTTCGGCTTTGGCTGGGCACGGCCGGTGCCGGTCAACCCGAACAACCTGCGCAACGCGAATAATGACATGATCTGGGTGTCGCTCGCCGGGCCGGCGGCCAACCTGATGATGGCGCTGTTTGCCGCCCTGCTGTTGCGGGGCGTGGTCCACGTGGCGGCGATGCTCCCCGAGGGGAGTCAGCTGATCGCCTTCATCAGGCCCATCGGCCTCATGGCGGCCTTCGGGCTGTATATCAACGTGATCCTCTGCCTGTTCAATCTGCTGCCGATCCCGCCGCTCGACGGGGGCCGCGTGCTCATGGGGGTTCTGCCCGAGCGGCAGTCACAGCTGCTGCGTCGCCTGGAGCCCTTCGGCATGCTGCTGATCGTGTTCCTCATCTTCGGCACGTCACTGTGGCGCACGGCCTTCGGGCCGATGGTCCACCATGTCGTCGCTTTCATGTCAGGGCCCCATCT
>JBFIMV010000380.1:0-2737 GCA_041611575.1 Desulfuromonadales bacterium
GCATGACTGACATTGCAGCCGGTCATCGGTTTCTTGCCACAGACATCACAAACGTTCGCCATTGTTTTTTCCTCCTGTACGTTCTGAACGAAGCTTTCTAGCACGAATATTCAGGGTTTGCAAGGTGTTTTTCATTTTTTAGTTTTTTGGCTGCCGCCGCCGAGATGGTGTGCGAGGGTCCAACCGAGCAGTGCTGCGCCGGCAGCTCCCATCTCGGGCAACAGAGAGTTGCCGTCCGCACAGTAGAGGTTACTGCCGATACGCAGGGAAAGTTCGCCGAGTCGGTGCGGCGGGGGAGAACCGGCCGCAGTCTGCGGTGCCGCTGAAGGTTCATCATCGGGCAGGATCCGATATCTGGCAAAGGGCAGGATCGGCTCGAGCTGTGTGCGAAGCTGTTCCTCGGACATGCCCGGGGCGCCGAGCAGACGTCCGGTCAGTTGCAGGTCCTGTTCTTCGATCGCCAGCCTCAGGGGGCGCGGCCCGCCGCAGATGACACGGGTTTCGAGCAATGGTGAGAGCTGTCCGGTCAGTTCGCTGGTCCTGCATGAACTCAGAGGCTGCGGCTGCGATGGCAGGCGGGTCTTGCCGGCATGAAAGCGATCGCTCCAGCGGGTATCGCCGAGCAGGAATGTCGCGGCGGAGAACTGTCCGCCGGTCTTGAAACGGCCGCCGGTCCAGCGCGAGCCGTCGAAGTCGAGAGCTTCCAGCTCATCGAGGTGGGCCTTGGAGCCGTGAAATTGATCGAAACGCTTGTTCAGCAGCTGGCTGAAGTCCGGCTCGCGCAGGTTCTCCGGACGCAAAGCCTGGGCCCAGAGAAGGGCGGCGCCGGCCCGTGACAGAGAAGACGTCGGCATCAGTGACAGCCCCTGGAAGAGATCCGTCAGGAAGAGCCGTACCTTCTCGGGATGGTGTTCAAGTTCCGTGGCGATCGGAGCGTCAAGTTCCGTCCACTTCAGCCGCCGCCGCAGACAGAGCATGCGGAAGCGCGCGGTAGTCTTCAGGGAAGGCCAGCACAGGCCGTTGTTGTCCCAGAACAACTCCTCGAGGGCCACGCCGAGATCGTGCAGAGCCGACAGCCAGCTGATGGTGGCATTTGCCTTCCCGCCGAACTCACGCTGCAGTTCCTCGTCCAGAGGGATGTCGCTGCTCAGGGTGACCCTGGCATGTCGAGAGATGACCTGGATCGGTCTCTGGCCGACGAAGCAGGCGCGGCCGCCGAGGATGCCAAGAAGTTTTTCGAGAAAGAGAGACGAGGGGAACCAGGCGGATGCGGTCGCCTCGCGGCAGCGGAGAAAGAGCACCCGGCTTCCCTGTTTTGCCAGCAGGGATGCGGCGATCCGTGCGGAGAGTGAGCCACCGATGATGGCGATGTCATACCTTTTGCTGCTCATGGTGGAGCCGATTCAAGTTCCTCTTCGCTGAAAACCGTGATGCCGTTCCGGACGAGCAAAGCGGTGGTGACGCCCGATCCGGAAACTATTGCCTGCCCGCAGTAGACCTGGTGAACGCCACAGGACGGGCTGCGTTCTTTGAAAACGGCCGCAGTGCAACCGCTAAGGCGGGCGACTTCGAGGGTGACGCGGGCCCCGTGGAGAAAGGGGGCATTCATCTCGCGGCCCGACTCGGCGACGACGGTGCCGTTGTTCTCCAAAACGTCCCGGCCGGTGCCGGCGTGGAAGCAGGTCTTCTCGCGCGGTGTCGGCAGGCCGGCCAGCTGTTCGGGGCAGACCGGCACGGCCAGCAGCTGCTCGCGTTCGAGATAGGCGAGTACCCGGGCGGATCGCTTGCTGCGACCATCGTAACGGGTCGGCAGGCCAAGCAGGCAGGCGCTGACCAGGATGGGACGACGTCCGCTCATGTTCGCCCTCGCATCATGCAGACCCATCTAGTCATTCAGGGGCGGGTTGGCCACCGCTGTCTCCCGGCTCCTGACCAAAGGCAGGATGGTGACCTTGCGGCCGTCAACCCGAACGCGTCCCTCGGCAATCAGCTGGACCACCCTCGGGTAGATGCGATGTTCCTGCTCGAGGATTCTGGCCGCCAGTGTTTCGGCCGTATCATCAGGCTGCACCGGCACCACGGCCTGGGCGATGATCGGCCCGGTGTCGACGCCGCCATCGACGAAATGAACGGTACAGCCGGAAAAGCGGGCACCGTAGTCGATGGCCTTCTGCTGGACGTGCAGCCCGGGAAAGGCAGGCAGCAGGGCAGGGTGAATGTTGATCACGCGCAGCGGGAAGGCGTCGATGAAATCCTGGGTGATGATGCGCATGAAGCCGGCCAGAACCACCAGCTCGACGCCTCTGTCCTTGAGGGTCGAAATAACGGCGCGATCGAACTCTTCACGGGACTTGAAGCTGCGGTGATCGATACACAGGGCCGGCAAACCGGCGGATTCAGCGCGCTGCAGGGCCTTGGCGTCCGGGTTGTTGGCGATCACAACAGCGATTTCAACCTTCAGGCTGCCGTCCTGGCAGCGATCAATAAGCGACTGCAGGTTCGTGCCGCCGCCCGAGGCGAGGACGCCGATGCGCAAGAGTTGGGTCATGTGACTCTCCCGGGAATGCCGCAGGTGGTGCCGGACAGGTTTCGGACAAGGAAGTCAGATCAGCTTCACCTGTTCGCTTTTGTCGTCGCAGGCGGCGATCTCGCCGATGATGTAGGCCTTTTCCTTGAGTCCGTGCAGTCGCGATACGATATCGTCAGCCGATTTCTTCGGAACGACCAGCACCATGCC
>JBFIMV010000381.1:0-2736 GCA_041611575.1 Desulfuromonadales bacterium
GCGCTCATTTTTCCAAACCGCCGTCAGAGGGGCAACCACGCAGGTTCCAGGAGATCAGCGCTAAACTTACGGCCAGCTTGTTTCGCAGCCGGGAAAGAGCAAATAAAGTCAGCACATTGGCCAACACATAAAACACCAGGCTGAAGACCAGGCGCGTCAATAGCCCGAGGCGCAGAAACATCCGGGTTATGAGCTTTGAGTGTTTGCGGAAATAAGTATAGCGTGAACGCCAGTATTCAATACGGGCCCGCACATTGACTTTCTTCGCACTCCTCCCTTGCAGGTGGTAGATGGTATAGCGAGGGTCGTGAACGACCTTCCACCCTGCCCCCTGCATGCGCGCACACCAGTCCGTCTCTTCCAGGAAGAAGAAGTAATCTTCGTCCAGCAGGCCCACTTGCTCGACGGCTTCACGGCGAGCCATGAGGCAGGCACCGATAACCGACTCGACCTCAATCGGCTGGGAGAAGCGATGTTCTTTTCCCGGATAACGTCCGGGATTGATAATCCTCAGCAGGCTCTTGTTGCCAAGCTCGGTCAACAGCGTCGGTGCGTTGCACAGTGAATTCTGCAGGGTTCCATCCTCGTTGAGAAGCTGAAGTCCGGCGATGCCGATGGACGGGTCTGCCTCCATCGTCGACAGAAGCCCCTCGAGTGCGCCCTTGTTGACGATGGTGTCCGAATTTAGGAGAAGAAAGAAGCGTCCTCTGGCGCGACGCAGCGCAACATTATTGGCACGCGCAAAACCGAGGTTGCGGCCGTTTTCGACGACGATGACTTCCGGGAAGTCCGCCCGTACCATTTCGACACTGTCGTCAGTGGAGCCATTATCGACAACAAAGGTCTCCAATACCAGCGCGCTCGTATTATCACGGAGTGAAGCGAGGCAGTTGCGGAGCAGCTCCCTCGTGTTCCAGTTGACGATGACAACCGTCAAGTCGATCACGCTACTTCCCCCCTTTGCCGCCTGCGTTCGAGCAGCTTGACAGTATGCCTGGCAATCGACCGGGACTTCGCCGTAATCCGACGAACAAGAGTCTTGTGCTTGAGGCTGAGACTGCGTACCCCGAAATAGGCGAGGAGAAAGCGTATTTTGTCAGCACGTGAGATATTCCCCGTGGTATCCGCAGAAAAGTCCAATTGACCCAGATCTTTCACCAGGCATCGGCGGGGGACCCGGGGGGCGCGTTTCACCCGTTGAAGGTCAATCAGGTAGAGAGTTTCATCTTGATCGAGCAGAAAGTGCCCAAGGTAGAAGTCCTGATGCCACATGCCCTGACCATGGAGGGATGAGGCGATTTGTGCCACAGACCTGATCAGCCTTCTTTTTCGCCTGAGCTGTGAGGGTGAGAGGGGGCCGTTCCATTCCCGCCGGATGATATCCTCCAACGGAACAGCGCCGTAGAGCTCCTCGGTCAAGGTGAATGAAGCGGTCTCAACACCAAAACAACGCCGCTCACCCATGGCTACAGGCGGAACGGTAGATATCCCCGCCGCCTCGACCGCCATGATGTTCTCCCACTCGATGCGGGCAGCCAGGGAGGGCCAACGGCAGCGCGACAAGGATTTCCAGGCTTCGACCCAGTGCAACCGGTTGCGCTTCAGATAAAAGGCTTTATCTCCCGCAACGATTCGAAAGACGGAACGTCCTCGTTTGTGACAGATATGCCGTCCTTTTGCAAACGACATGTAATCATCGAACGTGGCGAGACCGACACTCTCAAGCAGTGGCAAGGCATCGGCAGAGACGACCAACTCTGCCGATGTAACAAAGTTTTTCATATGGCCTTTTTTCGCATAAGGGAGCTTATAGCGACCATAACCTCATCGACGCTGATGCTACAAGCACATTCCTTATCCCTGTCACACGCCTTGCGCAGGCACGGAGAGCAGTCAAACCTCGACTGGATTGAGGCATGACAAGTTCCTCGCGGGGCGTTGCGGCTGGCATCCGTCGCCCGGAACAGTGAAACGGTGGGAGTGCCGACAGCTGCGGCGATATGCACGGGCCCCGTGTCCCCGCCGACGACCAGATCAGCCTGCGCCAGGAGAGCGACCAGCTCCGGCAAGGTCCCGCGCGGCCAGATACCTCTTTCGTTGTTGCTCCCGGACGCAATCTTCTGGACCGCCGCACGCTCCTCTTCATTTCCCCAGGTCAACAGAGGGCCGACCCCGGCTTCCTTGACCAACCGCCGTGACAGTTCGGTCCATGCCTCTATCGACCAAAGCTTGGTTTCCCAGGTCGTGCCGTAGTGGAAGACGATAACCGGGCCTTGCGCAAGGCCCATGCCGTCCAGCTGACGTTTCACGCTGGCGCTGGCGTCATCGTCCACCGGCAGGGGTCCTGCAGTACGCACATCGCTGCCACCGGGGAATGCTGCCCGGGCGATCGCCAGCGAGCGGTCGGTGATGTGGAATTCATCTGCGGCCAAACCGACCTGGCGGTTGGTGGCCAGCAGGTTGGCCCCCTCTCGCACCGACTCGCGGTCGAACCCATAGCGCAGAGGAACACCCGACAACAAGGTAAACAGGCCGCTCTTGGCATTCCCCTGCAGGTCAAGGACCATATCGTAGCGTTCCTTGCGCAACGTGCGGATGACTGTCAAGCCTCCCTTGATCGACGCCACGACACCGGCCTTGCGCCAAACTTTTGTCGCCAGCCTGTGCACTTTGTCGACCAGCGGATGTCCATCGAGGAACGGCGCGAAGGTCTCTTCGACCAGCCAGTCGATCCGC
>JBFIMV010000382.1:0-2698 GCA_041611575.1 Desulfuromonadales bacterium
AAACCGCGCTTGCCACCGTTGAGGTAGATTCTCGGCAAGGTCGCGATGGACTCCTCCATGTAGACCGGCAGCGCCTTGCGGGTGCCGAAGGGCGAGGTGCCGCCAACCAGGTAGCCGGTGTGGCGGTTGGCCGCATCCGGGCTGCAGGGGGTGATCGTCTTGACCCCGAGGAAGCGGGCGAGTTCCTTGGTGGAGACCTCGCAATCGCCGTGCATCAGGACGATCAGCGGGTTGCCGCGATCATCCTGCATGATCAGGGTTTTGACGATCGAATGCTCGGCGACGCCGAGCTCACGGGCAGACACGGCTGTTCCACCACGCTCCTCGTAGGCGTAGATATGGGGGGTGAAGTCGGCCTTTGCCTGCCTGAGCTGGCGGATCGCCGGGGTGACCGGGGTCTTGTCCTTGGCCATGATGGGGAATCCTGAAAAGAATGCAGAACTGGTCCAAAACCGATTTAACGCCCGTTCACTGCGTTTACTCAAGACGCAAAGAAAGGCAGGGGTTATAACCCTATTTAGCCACTATGAAAGTCTAGCAAAACCTACGGTTCTATAACCAGAACAAAGGCTCGAATCTTTTCAACGCAAAGACGCAGAGATAAAGGGCAAGGCGCAAAGTAATAACGTACATAAGCCAAAGAATGTGAGAGATTTCCTTCGCGTCTTTCTTTTTCCTTGGCGCCTTTGCGTTGAAATGTGTTGACCTTCTTTTAGGTTATAGTCCCGAAAATCTATGGTTAGGATCAATACAGGGGTCGCTCTATTGATCATACAGATTTTCATAGATTCTGATCGCGGCTGAACGGGGTTGTTTCATTGTTTTCAAAAAATGCAGGTAGTTGATACGTCTAGCCTACAGCGAGGTCGAAAGTGTGCTTGGTCAAAAAAACCAGGAAGCAACCATCATCAGCAGGCTCGCGACCGTCACCAGGATGCAGGCCGCACCCAGGCCGTTGAAAAACGGCCGGAGAACCTGCCGGCCGCGGATGCCGAGAGGCAGGACCAGGCCGAGCAGGGCACCGCCGATGGCACCGCCGAGGTGCCCGGCGTTGTCGGCGCCGATCACCAGGCCGAAGACGAAGGCGATCGCCGCCCAGCGCAGCATGTGGTTGCGCCAGGTGTGCGCCATGGTGCCGCCGACGCGATGATAATAGGTAATGGCGAAGCCGATCAGGCCGAACAGGGAGCCTGAGGCGCCGACCACCGGAACCCATTGCTTGAGGTAGAAGACCTGCCAGGCGAGGCCGGCCAGGGTTGCCGTGAGTGCGGTCAGCACATAAAGGCAGACGAATCGCAGCGTCCCGGTCTCAGCTTCGATCATCGGCCCGATCTGGTAAAGGACCATCATGTTGAAGGCAAGGTGGATCAGGCCGCCATGGGCGAAAGCATAGGTGATGCAGCGCCACCACTCCCCTTCAACGAGCACCAGCGGCCAAAACTGCGCTCCGAAGTGCAGCAGCAGGTAGCCTCCGGGGTTGAGGAGCGGCGAGAGCCCCTGTCCGGCGGCCATGCCACGCAGCACCATCACGCCGAACAGCAGCAGGTTGATGCCGATGATGACGCGTGACGACGAACCGCCGCCGCCCCAGACCGCTCCCTGACGCAGGTCGTTCAGCTGGCGCTGCCAGCGGATCACGCGCCATTGCCAGCGCGTGCCGTTCATGCCGAGGCGGTCGAAAAAATCTTTTACGTCCATGCGGTCATTTCTGCGCGGAGGCCAACTTGAGAGCAAGTCCGAGGAAGACGGCCCCCGCCATTTTGTTCATCAGGCCCTGGGCTTTTTTCGAGCGGTTGAGCCATTCTCCAAGGGTCCCGCCGAGAATGGCCACCGTGCCGAAGACCAGGATCGTGGCAAAGATGAATATCCCGCCAAGGATGATCATCTGCAGGCTTACAGGACCACGGGCCGGAACGACGAACTGGGGAAGAAAGGCCAGAAAGAAGATGGAGACCTTCGGATTGGTGACGTTCATGATGATGCCGCGGCGGTAGAGGGCACCAAAGGGCCTGCGACCGTTGTTCTCCGCCTCGATGGTCTCAGGCGATGCGTGGAAGGCCTGCCACGCCAGGTAAACCAGGTAAAGTGCGCCACCGACTTTAAGCAGGGAGAAGGCCAAAGCCGAGGTCTGGAAGATGACGGCGACGCCGAAGGCCACCGCCGTGGTGTGAACGATGAGGCCGGTGCACAGCCCGAGCACCACGACCAGGCCGGACAAACGGCCGTGCAGCGCCGATTGCGTCAGAACGAAGAGGTTGTCAGGCCCCGGGGCGATGGCGAGCAGGGCCGAGGCAAGGAAAAAGGCGGTGACGGTCTCGATCGGGAGCATGGCGACTCGCAGAGATCTCGAGGAATGTAGAAATTGCAGAACAACTGTACTTGCAAGAATGCAGGAAAACAGGGCTCCTGCAATCGCGACAGCGAGCAGGATACTCGAATTTTGCAGCAATTGCAAAGGCGGGGGGAGTTCCGCGCATATGACGGGCACCTGACGAAGTGGTGACTCAGACGGCCATTCTGCCAACAGTGATTGATTTGCACGCGCGGGTTGTCTACCATGGAAGTCGAGGAGGTTGAGTAGACAGCTATGCGTCACATCATCTGTTCACTATCGCTGGCAGCAATGCTGCTGATGTTTCTGCCGTGTCGGCCGGTCGCGGCGCAGGACGCAGAGACAGGGAACCCGTTCGAGGCTCAG
>JBFIMV010000383.1:0-2686 GCA_041611575.1 Desulfuromonadales bacterium
TGTTCGCTTACCAGCATGACGACGTAGCGCCGGACATCATGACCCTCGCCAAGGCGCTCGCCGGCGGACCGCCGATCGGCGCCATGCTGACCCGTGCCGACCTGGCGATGACCCTCGGCCCCGGCACCCACGGCTCGACCTTCGGCGGCAACCCGCTGATGTGCGCCGCGGCGCTTGCCGCCATGCACACACTGGAGGAGGACGGCGTCCTTGCCAACTGCGTTGCCATGGGCAGCTACTTTACAGCCCGGCTCGAGCAGCTCAAGGACAAATACGCCTTCATCCGTGAAGTGCGCGGGCGTGGCCTGATCATCGGCATGGAACTCGACATCGACGGCGCGCCGCTGGTGAACGCCGCAATGGAAAAGGGGTTGCTGATCAACTGTACAGTCGGTAAAGTGTTACGCTTCATTCCGCCACTGATCGTCAGCACTGCGGAGATCGATGCAGCCGTCGCCATCCTCGACGAGGTTTTGGCGACGGTCGGCAAGGATTGATACCGACGCAATCGACCCGCGACAAGGAGTCAATATCGTGAACAAGGACTTTCTCTGCCTCAGCGACTGGAGCCGGGCAGACCTGGAAAAGATTTTCGAGCTCACCACCGAACTCAAGGCAAAGCAGAAGGCGGGGATTCCGCACCAGCTGCTTTCCGGCAAAACCCTGGGCATGATCTTCGAGAAAAGCTCGACGCGCACCCGGGTCTCTTTCGAAGCCGGCATGTACCAGCTCGGCGGGCACGCGCTGTTCCTCTCCTCCAGCAACACCCAGATGGGGCGCGGCGAGCCGATCAAGGACACCGCCCGCTGCATGGCGCGCTACGTCGACGGCGTCATGATCCGCACCTTCTCGCAGCAGGCGGTGGAAGAGTTTGCGCGCTATAGCAGTGTCCCGGTGGTCAACGGCCTGACCGACAGCTATCACCCCTGTCAGCTGATGGCCGACCTCTTCACCGTCCTCGAGCATCGTCAGGGTCTCTCCGACCTGAGCTTCTGCTGGATCGGCGACGGCAACAACATGGCCAACAGCTGGATCAACGCCGCCGCCGTTTTCGGCTTCGCGTTGCGGGTCGCCACGCCGCGGGGTTATGCCCCGGACGAGACCGTGATGCAGCGCGCAGCCGACGCCGGCGCCCGGATCCTCTACACCACCGATCCACGCGAAGCGGCACACGGTGCCGATGTGCTCAACACCGATGTCTGGGCGAGCATGGGCATGGAGGCCGAGAAAAAGGAGCGTGAAAAAGCCTTTGCCGGCTACCAGATCAACATGGACCTGGTGCGGTTGGCGGCTCCCGACTGCATCGTCATGCATTGCCTCCCCGCCCACCGCGACGAGGAGATCACCGACGAGGTCATGGAGAGTCGCCACTCGCGCATCTACGACCAGGCCGAGAACCGTCTGCACGTGCAGAAGGCGATCCTGGCGACCTTGATGGGGTGACATGGGGGCTGGGGGCTGGAGACTTGAAAAACAAAGAGAACAACAAGGCAATTGACGTGAGCATGGAGATTACCTGCCCAGGGTGCAGCTTTTCGCGCACGGTCGATCCGGCCAGGGTCCCCGACCGACCGGTCAAGGTGACCTGTCCGAAATGCCGTCGGGAGTTCACCTTCGACAAGAGCGCACCGCCCGAATCGCCTGCCGAACCGGTGACCTGCCCGGCCTGCGGCCTGGTGCAGCCCGAAGGGGAATCCTGCAGCGGCTGCGGCGTGATTTATGCGAAATACCGGGCACGGCAGGAAGCAAACGATGCACCGGCCACGACAGATTACGATGTTCATGCCGCGGGGCTGGCCGCTTTGAGACAGCAGGCCTCGGCGCAGGACCCGGAGAACCTGCCCAAGGCGGGTTTCTGGATACGCGTGGTCGCCAGCATTCTCGACTCAAGCCTGCTGGGCTTTGTGCAATTCATTCTCAGCCTGATACTCGGCGCCACGGTCAACACCATAGGCAACTTCACCGGGGAGGGCGATACGGGCATCAATATTGTCCTCTGGCTGTTCGGCACAACCCTGAGCATCACCTATGCCGTTTTTTTCACCGGCTACTGCGGCCAGACCCCCGGCAAGATGGCGTTGCGCATCAAGGTCATCCGCACTGACGGCCGGCCGCTGACTTACGGACGAGCCGCCCTGCGCGAGGTTCTCGGCAAGTTTCTTTCCGGCATCCTGCTCGGCATCGGCTACCTGATGGTCGCTTTCGACAGCCGCAAGCAGGGGCTGCACGACCGCATCGCCGATACGTACGTGATTAAACTGTGAGGGGTGAGGGGTGAGGAGTGAACGAACCGTTCGCACCTCGCTCCTTGCAGCTCGCGCTTTCCAATAACAAGGAGCAACCGAACATGTCGAAAAAAACATCCGTCAAAAAAGTCGTCCTCGCCTACTCCGGCGGACTGGACACCTCGATCATCCTCAAGTGGCTGACCGAGGAATACGATTGCGAAGTGGTCGCCTACTCGGCCGACCTCGGCCAGGGAGCGGAGCTGGACCATATCCCCGAAAGAGCCAAACAGACCGGCGCGAGCAGCTGTCATATTCTCGATCTCAAGGAAGAGTTCGCCCGCGACTTCGTCTTCCCGATGTTCCGCGCCAACACCATCTACGAGGGGCGCTACTTCCTCGGCACCTCCATCGCCCGGCCGCTGATCGCCAAGGCGCAGATGGAGATCGCCGCCAAGGAA
>JBFIMV010000384.1:0-2674 GCA_041611575.1 Desulfuromonadales bacterium
CCGAAGACATCGTGGGCTTATCCGGTATTAGCATCTCTTTCGAAATGTTATCCCGGGTTGCTGGGTAGATTATCCACGTGTTACTCACCCGTGCGCCACTTTACTCATTCCCGAAGGAACTTTCGCGTACGACTTGCATGTGTTAAGCATACCGCCAGCGTTCGTTCTGAGCCAGGATCAAACTCTCCAGTTGATAAACTGTATAGTTGATTCTGTTTGTTACTTTTTTGGTTTGTTTGGTTACCTTACAAACCATCTCAAACGTCTGCTATTTAGTTTTCAAAGACCCGGTTTTACTTCTCTGCCGCCGTTGCGACAGGAGAAGAAGCTTATCGAAATCGCCGCGAAGTGTCAATCAGTTTTTTTCGTTTCGCGTCGATTTTTTGTCGCCGGCGTTTTTCCTTACCGGCGTGTCGCTCGTAGCGACGAGGGGCGTTTATACCTATTATCCCCGAGGCTGTCAAGAGCCTTTTTCGCTTTTTTTGCGTCGCCGTTTTCGTGGGCAACGAGGGGGGAATTTAATGGAGATGGGCCGGATAGTCAAGGCTTTTTTCTACTTTTTTCAAAAAAAACAAAACCATCCGCAATGTGCCGTTTTTAAAGGTTTTTCTAAAACATTGGCTATGGGCAAAGACAGAGAGCAGGTCACAGACTTCGCCCTGAAAAAACCAAAGCGCCCGGAACCACTTCGCTCCCAAGCGCCTTAATAATGTACAATAGCCGTTTCGCTTACGTCTTTCTGGGGCGGCACGCCCATCTCTGCGAATGTCACACCGCCTCGATAATCGAGTAACTCTTCTTGCCCTTCTGCACGAGGATATAGGAGCCGTTGATCAGATCAGCCGAGGTCACCAGGTAGTCCTGGTCCGTGAGCCTGGCCTTGTTGAGACTGAGGCCGTTGCCCTGAATCGTCCTGCGCAGGTCTCCCTTGGACGGGAACGCTGCCGTTTCCGTGGCGAGCAGCTCAATGACCGGCACCCCAGCATCAAATTTGACGCGTTCAACCCCAAAAGTCGGCACCCCTTCGAACACGGCAAGAAACGTCTCCTTGTCGAGCCGGGCCAGGCTTTCGGTTGTGGCGTTGCCAAACAGGATCTCCGAGGCGTCCACGGCCTTGCTGTACTCCTCTTCGCCATGGACCATGCAGGTGACCTCCCTGGCCAGACGCTTCTGCAGAGGCCGCTGGTGAGGCGCCGCTTCCTGTTCTTTCACCAGTTCGGCCACCTCGTCACGGCTCAGCAGCGTGAAGATCTTGACGTACTTCTCGGCATCGGCGTCGGAGACATTGAGCCAGAACTGGTAGAAACTGTAGGGCGTGGTCAGTCTGGGGTCGAGCCATACGTTGCCGCTCTCCGTCTTGCCGAATTTACCGCCGTCCGCCTTGGTGATGAGCGGACAGGTCAGCGCAAAGGCTTCCCCCCCCTCCTTGCGGCGGATGAGCTCCGTCCCAGTCGTGATATTCCCCCACTGGTCGGAACCGCCCATCTGCAGCTTGCAGTTCTTCTCACGGTACAGGTGCAGAAAATCGGTCCCCTGCACCAGCTGGTAGGTGAATTCCGTGAAGGACAGCCCCGACTTGGAGTCTTCGCCCAGACGCTTCCTGACGCTGTCCTTGGCCATCATGTAATTGACCGTTATGTGCTTGCCGATGTCGCGGATAAACTCCAGGAAAGTGAAGTCTTTCATCCAGTCGTAGTTATTGACCATCTCGGCGGCGTTGGCGGAAGCCGAATCGAAATCGAGAAAGTTTGCCAACTGCCTTTTCAAACAGGCTTCGTTATGCCGCAGGGTCTGCTCATCGAGCAGGTTGCGCTCGTCCGACTTTCCCGACGGATCGCCGATCATACCGGTCGCGCCGCCTATCAGCGCGATCGGCTTGTGACCGGCGCGCTGGAAATGCTTGAGCATCATCACGCTGACCAGGTGGCCGATATGCAGCGATTCCGCCGTCGGGTCGATTCCGACGTAGGCCGACGTCATCTCTTTCTGAAGCTGCTCTTCGGTCCCGGGAGTGATGTCGTGGATCATGCCACGCCAGGTCAATTCTTCGACGAAATTCATGTTCACTACCATTTGTTCAGTGTGTTTGGGTTATGTATTGCCTTGGCTGCTGCCGCAGCCGGACAGACATCTCGATTGCCCGTAAACCATGGCCGGCCCTGCCTACCGGTCTATCCCTCGCCACGAACCTGAACGCGCTCGATTCCGGTGGCCCTGCCGGTCGACTCATCGATTGAGACCACGACCCCGCACAGCACAGGTTCCTTCTTGGCGATTTCGTACCTGACTGGCATCTGGGTCAGAAAACGCTGAATGGAGAGCTCCTTGCGTATGCCAATCACCGAGTCGCGCGCTCCGGTCATGCCGGCATCGCTGATAAAGGCCGTCCCACCGGGCAGAACTCTTTCATCGGCAGTCTGAACGTGGGTGTGTGTACCGATGACCGCACTGACCCTGCCGTCAAGATAGGCAGCAAGAGCTCCCTTCTCGCTGGTCGCCTCGGCGTGAAAATCAACCAGCACAATCTTACGGGAAGGGCCAAGCTCGGCGAGGATGGCGTCCGCCTTGCGGAACGGGCAGTCGAGCTCACTCATGAACACCCGCCCCTCGAGGTTTATCACCGCAACCGGGATCCCGGCCGCCGTCTTGAATACGCCGAAGCCCCTCCCCGGAG
>JBFIMV010000385.1:0-2660 GCA_041611575.1 Desulfuromonadales bacterium
TTCCTCGGCCGTGTCCTGAGTCCGCTGGAGCGCTACCTGATGGGGTTCGCCGATGCAGGCGAGGTGCCGCCCCTGCGACTGCTCGACAGCCCGGGCATCGACCGGGTTCGGCTTCCCGAGGTCGGCATCACGCTCCCCGGATCGATGCGTGAAATTTCCATTGAGCAAATCATTGCGGCGGAAGGGGAACGCTACCCATCCTCGGTCGATGCCTCACGGGAGCTGCGCGTCGCCTTCCTTTATCTCGTCTCTCCTGGCAGCTGGGACCCGCACGCCGCCACAACCCTCCGCCGGCTTGAGGAGCTCAGGACGCTGCAACGAGAATGGGAGACGCGCTTTGCCATTCTCACCGACGGCTCTGCCCGGCTGCGGACGCAGTTCGTGACGGAAGAGCCTGTCGTGGCCAATCCCGGCCTGGAAGAGGCCGTCGAAAACCCGGCAATCGATCCATCTGTCTATCGCGGGATCGACTGGCTGGTTGCGCGCCGCAGCGCCAACGTGCCCTGGCAGGACCAGCCGGGGACTGCGGTGCGCGATACGGCCGCAGCGGTTGCGGCGCTGAAACCCTTTCCGGCCGGTGCAACGAGCGTGTTGGCCGGGGAAGCCTGGCTGGCACAGGCCGTCTCCGATAACCATGACTACACGGCAAGGAAACTCATGGCGCTGTCGGCGGGGGACGCCAGCGGGCTGATGAGTGCGCGCAACGAGGACGGTGGTTGGGGGGGCGGGCCCGGTTACCGGAGCAGTCCGATCGATTCGGCGCTGGCCCTTCGGGCGCTGACCCGCACCGGCAATGCTCCCGCCGCGGTCATCACCGATGCGATCAATTACCTGCATGGCGCGCAGAGCGCAGATGGCGGCTGGAACAGCGGGTATGGTGAAAGCATGGTCCTGTCAACTGCTTACGCGCTGCTCGCTTTGAATGACTATCGAGGCGATACCGGCATAACCCTCGAACCGGCGATCGCTGACGGCATGCAATGGCTGCTGTCGCAACAGAACGGCGACGGTGGCTTCGGCAGCAGCCAGAGCACGGTCTACGCGACGGCCGCCGCCCTCTCGGCGCTGAAGGCGTGCGGCGGCAGCCAGGCCGGCATCAGCGGCGCCATCGCTTACCTGCTCGACTCCCAGTCCGATACCGGCAGCTGGCAGGGCAGCGCCTTCCAGACGGCCATGGCGGTGGAAGCGCTCCATGCCGGGCAGGTGGCGACGGACCTGGCCATCACCTCGGCCGATATCGGCTTCTCCCCGGCGACCGTGGCAACGGTCCCGGCCGAAGTGACGATAACCGCGTCCGTCCGCAACCTCGGCTCAGCCGCCGCTGGCCAGGTGACGGTAGGGCTCTATTCCGGCGACCCTGCGCTCGGCAACCTGGTCGAACAGAAACCGGTGGACGTGCCCGGCAACGGCAGCGCCAACGCCGTGTTCACAGTCACGGTCACCGATTTCGGCCTGCACCCCTTCCACGTCGTGATCGACGAAGCCAACCAGGTGGCGGAGTCCAGCGAGTGGAACAACTCCGCCGCCAGAACCTTCGCCGCCAACGTGCCGCCGCCGGCCGTCGGCTTCGACCTCGCCGCATCAGCCGGCCCCGAGGCACAGACCGGAGTCGCTCTCGCCGTCAGCCTGGCCTACCCCTGGCACGAGCCGATCACCGTCAGTTACAGCGTCAGCCCGGCGAGCACCGCGCTGCCGGGAAGCGACTACAGTCTGGCACCAGGCGTCCTCACGTTTACGCCCAATGAAGTCACCAGGACCATCAATATTTCGGTCATCAACGACACGGTCGCCGAGTCCGACAAAACCATCATCGTCGACCTGGCCAATCCGTCGCTCGGCACACTCGACCTCGCCCGGCATGTCTATACGATCCGCGACGACGAGGCTCCTGCGGTCACCATCAGTGCGCCGGTGGCCGGACTGATCGGCACCGCCACACCGCAGCTGCTCTTCAGCACCACCGGCAGCAGCGTCGCGGTGAAGGTCGACGGCGTGGTGGTCGGCAAAGTCTCGGGCGACCGGCTCGATCCCTTGAGCGAGGGTGATCACTTCGTCGAGGTCAGCGCCACCAACGGCCTGGGCCTGGTCGGTCCAGCACGGGTCGACTTCACGGTCGACACCTCGCTGCCGGCGGTGGTGATCCTCTCGCCGGTCGGCCTGCAGACGGTCAACACGCCGCTGCTCGACTACACCGTGAGCGGCGCCGAGACCGTCGAGGTCAAGGTGGATGGAGACGTCGTCGCCAAGACGGCCGGCCAGAACCTCGACCCCTTGAGTGAAGAAAGTCATACGGTCACGGTGACGGCGACCAATGCTGCCGGACGTACCAGTTCGGTGACGGAGACCTTCCTGGTTGACACAACCCCTCCCCGGGTGACCATCCGTTACCCTTATGAGGCCGGCGTGATCAAGGAGAACAATCCTCTGCTGCTTTACGACCTGAGCGAGGCCGGGACTGTCTCTGTCTCCGTCGACGGGGCTCCTGTCGGCCAGAGAGCCGGGGAGAATCTGGATTCCCTGACCGATGGCGAACATGTCCTGCGCATTACGCTCACGGACGCGAACGGTATCAGTGCTCACGACGAGATTTCCTTCGTGATCTACTCCGGCGCCGATGAACCGTACATTCCCCGTTTGAGCATCGGTGTCAATTCCCGCAA
>JBFIMV010000386.1:0-2639 GCA_041611575.1 Desulfuromonadales bacterium
AGCTCAGATAACAGCCGGTGAAGTAGAGGACTTCCATTCCATCGGCATAGGTTTTGACCGGCAGCCCCTTGGCCCAGTCGGCGCGCTTGTCGCGCTCACCACCCAGGGAGTTCCCCTCGGAGGTCAGGTTGGCGATCACCGACTGCACCGGGGCAACGTGGCCCGGATAGACATCGTACTCGGCACCAAGTTTGCGCAGGGCGACGCCGGCGGTGATCTGATCGACCCCGCGCGGGCAATTGTCGACACAGGTCTTGCAGGTAGTGCAGCGCCACATCTCTTCCTGGTCGATCTCGGTCAGGCCGAAGTTCGCCTGACGGATCAGCTTGCGCATGCTGAAATCACGCACCCGGTTCCAGGGGCAGACGACATCGCAGCGCCCGCACTGGTAGCAGTACTTGAACGAGTCACCACCGCTCTCCTTGATGACCTCGATGATTTCTTTTTCGGGGGCTTTTACATCCACGTTATCACCCTCATCCCGTATAACTTTAAACAGCTTAAAAACTTATCCCTTGCTCTTGGCGATCTGCGTCAGGATGTCCGCCACCCGGTCGATGCCGAAGCGGTTGACCAGCGACTCCAGGCCGACCTCGGCCTCTTCCCGCCCTTCCAGTTCCTCGACCAGCTCTTCCCGCTCTTCCAGGGTCAAGGCATCGACCAGGCACCACTTGACGCAAAGCGGCTCCTCTTCGCCGTCACACATGTCGCATTTGAGCGGCAGGCCGGAATCGGGCTCCTTGAACTCCTCGCGCGACGGGCAGGCGGCACGACAGAAGGCGCACTCGTCGTACTCTTTGCCGTCGATAACGTACTTGTCCCGCCCGGCGCATTCGGCCACGGTGTAATCTCCTGCGTAGACCGGCACGTAGACATCGCGCAGCGGATCGTGAATCACCCGGATACGCGAGCGCGCCGGGTTGTTGCTGCTGTATTTCGGCATGGCATGGAAGGCCGAGCAGATCACCTCGCAGGCGCGGCAGCCATTGCATTTGTCAACGTCGATCTTGATCGTCTTGA
Organism: Desulfuromonadales bacterium; assembly: GCA_041611575.1. Taxonomy (GTDB): domain Bacteria; phylum Desulfobacterota; class Desulfuromonadia; order Desulfuromonadales; family BM103; genus JBFIMV01. The sequence continues at coordinate 1,021 of JBFIMV010000386.1, forward strand.
TAGTCTTGGTCTTCTTGTTGGTTTTCACATCAGGCCTCCACGCTCTCGGGCGCTGCAGCATTTTCGACTTCGCTCAGGATGCCGCGCTTGAGAAACTCCTCACTGACGTAGCCCAACCCAAGCTCTTCCAATGATTGCCGGGTCGGGATGCCGTCCATGTTCCACCCCTTGAGCTTGTAGTAGGCGTCCAACAGCTCTTTTTCGAGTTCGGGGAAACGCTTCTTCCAATGGTTTTCGGGCGGTTTCTCGTCCTTGCGGCGCATGCCACGGCTGATATTGATCGCCCGCACCAGGGTGCGGTAGCGCTTGGCCGCCCTTTTCAACGTCTCTTCGTCCATCGCGATCCCGGCCCCGGCAGAGATGAACTGCGGGTAATTGTGGATATGGTAGGGGGGCTTGAGCGGGAAGGAGGACAGCCCGGCGCACTGGCCGAGGGCGTCGTCGATATAGTGCATCATCTCCTGCCAGTCGACGATGTCGCAGCACATGTCAACGGTCGGGTAGAAAGGCATCGAGTTCTCGCCACGGAACTCCCAGTCGAGCAGGATCTGCTTGAACTTCTCATCCGGCACCTGGATCCAGTCCTTGACGAAATCCTCGCGCTCCTCGCGGGTCGCAAACGGCGCCTGCGGGAACTGCCCCTCGATCTGGGTGATGTTCATCTTCTCGCCGGTGGCGTACATGAGGAAGTAGATCGGGTTGAGCATCGACAGCTTCAACGGCAGCTGCTCGGTCTTCTTGATGTTGTTGTGGGCGTACTCCTCGGCTCCCTTGCCGATCTCCCTGGCCGCCCAGTAGGTCCCCTTGGCCAGGATGTCGCCGACCCCTTCACGCTTGACGATCATGTCGAGCAGGTAGAAGAAGCGCCCCTCGTTATCATCGGGCATGCCGGGGAAATCGTCCTTGCTGAGGATGCCGTTTTCCAGCAGCTCCAGGGCAAAGGCCATCACCTGCGGGGCGGAGAAACCGTCCAGGCCGTACTCGGTGGCTTTCTGGGCGATGCGCAGGCCGAAGTCGAGATTGGAATAGGCGCCCATCGTGTAGGTGAGCTTGGTGAAGCATTTCATCATATAGGTCGGCAGACCCGGCATTGAGATGGTCGCACCGCACTTCATCGGACAGTTGAAACAACTGATCAACCGGGTGCGGGCGTTTTCGAGGGTCTCGGTCCACTCCTTCTCGACCTCTTCGTTCCAGAAATCCTTGCGCCGTTCGCGCGAGTTGCCCCACATGAAGTTTTCGGTATGCCACTTCTCGTCGTGGACCTTCATCTCCTGCGGCGAACCGAGGCCGGCGAGGATCGGCATGACATTCGGGATCGGGTTCTCTTCGCGGAACTTGATGTATTCGAGCACCTCGTTGCACAGCTCCAAATACTTCTCCGGCTCGGCGACCACCACGTCCTTGGTGCCGCGCACCACGACCGCCTTGACCCCTTTGTCCCCCATCACCGCGCCGATGCCACCGCGGCTGGCGCTGGAGCGCCCCTGCTCGATGGAAGCGTAATGGACCCGGTTTTCGCCGGCCAGGCCGATGGCCGCCACCTGGGCCTTGGGCTGTTTCAGCTCCCTCTTGATGATCTCGGCGGTCTCGATGGAACCCTTGCCTGCCAGGTGCGC
>JBFIMV010000387.1:0-2614 GCA_041611575.1 Desulfuromonadales bacterium
GAAGGAAATCTCTCACATTCTTTGGCTTATGTACGTTTTTACTTTGCGCCTTGCCCTTTATCTCTGCGTCTTTGCGTTGAAAAGATTCGAGCCTTTGTTTTGGTTATAGAACCGAAAAAATTTATGTCACAGATTTTTGTTATCATTCGTATAAATAGACAAGGAATGAAAAGAGGTGGCCGAAAGTGACCGACGAGGAACTCATGCTTGCTTATATCGACGGAGACATGGACGCTTTCGAAGTCCTGTACGCTCGGCATAAAGGTCGGGTCTTCGGCTACCTGATGAACCGGTTGAGGGATCGGGGCGAGGCGGAAGATGTTTTTCAGGCGATTTTTACCAAGCTCCACAGGGGACGTGACCAATACCGGCAGGACATCCCCTTTCTGCCCTGGCTCTTCACGATCGCCAGGAACGCACTCATCGACCATGTGCGCAAGAAGGAAACCCATGCAAAGCACATCACGGTTTCCGAAGAAGCAGTGCATGCCCATGCCGCCCCGGTCGCCGAAAGCACCTCGATCCATGCCGCCGTGGCCGAACTCACCCGCTTGAACGAGAGTCAGCGCCACGCACTCGAGTTACGGTTCGATCAGGGATTGACCTTCGCCGAGATCGCCGAACAGATGCAGACTTCGGCGGACAATGCCCGTCAAATCATCAGCCGCGCCATACGCAAGCTGCGCAACCTGATGGTGGAGAAGGAGCCGCGCCGTGAGAAAAACTGATTCGCAACAGCAGCTGTTGAAGGAGTTCGCCGAGTTTGTCGAGGCCGATCCGCTGGCCCCGCCAACCGGGCTGGACAAGACCCTGCTGGGCATGGTGGCCAAAGACCTTCGCCCCGCGCGATGGAAGGTATTCACCAAGCTTACGGTGGTCGAAGTTGCCGCCGGCCTGGTGACTTTGACCATTTGCCCGCAATTCGGCCTCGGTTTCGGCCAGCACAACGCTTTTGTTCACAACCTGCACCTGGCGCTGCCTTCCGCGGTATTCTACCTGTTCTGCGGACTGTTTTTCGTCAGTCTTGGCGCCATCTTGTGCGGCCTGGCCCTGACTCGGGCCGATACCCGCCGTATCGGCAACGGCAGCTATGCTTATTTTTTCGTTTACAGCCTGATGGCATACCTGGTTCTGATAAGCTTGGGGACCGAGGCCTTTGTCGCCGGCTCAATATTTTGGATAGCCGGTGCGCTGCTGGGCAATGTCCTGGGGTTTGAGGCGGTCGTCCGGCTGCGTCAGGCCAGGAGCTGGTAGCAAATTCGTGAGAAGTGACACCGTGCGCCATTAAGAAAATGCAGGGTTTGTCAATTGAGAAGCATAACCTTGATGAGGTGAACATGAAGACCGGGCAAATCATCCTTCTTCTCCTGTGCCTGTTCATTTTTTCCGCCGGCGACGTGGCTGCAACCGAAGATTTCGCGGAAAGGACCGGCAGCGACTGTGGCGTCTGCCATCTCGATCCGGCCGGGGGCGGCGAGTTGACTGCGGAGGGGGATGGCTACGCCCTGTCGCTGGGAACGGGCGAGACCTCCGGCACCACGCAAAAGCCGGTCTCAAGCCGGCTGTTCCGCCTGTTTATCGGCTACCTGCACATCCTGTTCGGCTTCTTCTGGTTCGGCACCATCCTCTATGTCCACCTGATCCTCAAACCGGCCTATGCTTCCGGGGGGCTGCCGCGCGGCGAAGTCAGGCTGGGGCTGCTTTCCATGGTGGTGATGGGCGTCACCGGCGCCATCCTGTTTGCTTACCGGGTGCCGGACACCTCGCTCCTGCTCGAAACCCGCTTCGGCATCCTGCTGCTGCTCAAGATCCTCATGTACCTGATCATGGTCTGCTCGGCCCTGTTCGCGGTGTTTTTTCTCGGCCCGCGGCTAAGGCGAAAACGGGCGGCGGCCCAATCGGGAACAAGGGATCTGTCACTGGACTCATTGACCCGATTCGATGGCAAGGACGGGCGACCGGCCTACTTCGCCTACCGTGGCGAGATTTTCGATGCGACCGGCAGCCCCCTGTGGAAGAACGGCACCCACATGGGACGCCATCAGGCCGGCTGCGACTTGACCAACGTCTTGAGCCAGGCGCCCCACGAAGAGGACAAGGTGCTGGCGCTGCCGAAGATCGGCATGCTGCAGGCCACAACGGAATCGTCCGCCCCGACGCCGCCGCAGAAACTCTTCTATGCCATGGCCTACATGAATCTCGGCATCGTGCTGTTGATTCTGCTGATCCTGGCCGGCTGGAAATGGTGGTAAGCAAAGGGATTGCCCTTGAATGACCTGACAACCTCCCCCCACGGAGAAAGGAGGCACGCGATGAGCCACCCGGAGAATGTTTGCCTGACGTTTGATGCCGCATGCGACGCAGCCATCGAAATGGAAAACCAGATTTACCAGAAGTTCCTTGAAGCCATCAGGACGGTCAAAGACCGGGCCGCGACCGTGATCCTGCAGGACGCCGCTTCCGTCAGGCTGGGGATCAAACAAAAATTGGAGTTGGCGGCGCTCAAGGGCGGGCTGGACGGCGAGATGGCGAAGGGCCCCGTGCCGACCATGGACCTCACCATCCGCTGCTGTGACATGCACCATATCCACGCCGACGCGGACAACCGCAAAGC
>JBFIMV010000388.1:0-2601 GCA_041611575.1 Desulfuromonadales bacterium
CCGCTCCTCGAGCAGGTCGAGGGTCTCCAGGTCGAGATCGTTGGTCGGCTCGTCGAGCACCAGGACGTTGGCCTCGCGGGTGAAGAGCCGCGCCAGCAGCAGGCGGTTGCGTTCGCCGCCGGAGAGGATGCGCACCGGGCTGCGCGCCCGGTCGGGGGTGAAGAGAAAATCCTGCAGGTAGCCGATCACGTGGCGGGCCTGGCCGCCGATCACCACGGTGTCCTGGTCGCCGGCCAGGTTCTGCTGCACGGTCCGGTCGGGGTCGAGCTGCTCGCGCAGCTGGTCGAAGTAGAGGATCTGCAGGTTGGTGCCGAGCCGGACCGTCCCCCGTTGCGGCTTGAGTTTACCAAGCAGCAGCTTGAGCAGGGTCGTCTTGCCGGCGCCGTTGGGGCCGATGATGCCGATGCGGTCGCCGCGCATGACGCTGGTGGAAAAATCCCTGACGATCGGTTGGTCGCCGTAACTGAAGCCCAGGCCTTCGACCTCGGCCACCAGCCGGCCGCTGCGCTCCGCTTCCTGCAGGCCGAGTCGGGCCGTGCCGAGCCGCGCGCGGCGCTGGCGGTGTTCTTCACGCATCGCCTTCAGGGCGCGGACCCGTCCCTCGTTGCGGGTACGCCGGGCCTTGATCCCCTTGCGGATCCAGACTTCCTCCTCGGCCAGCTTCTTGTCGAAGCGCGCCCGCTCCATGTCCTCGGCGTGCAGCAGGTCTTCCTTGCGCTCGAGAAAAGTGTCGTAGTCGCAGGCGAAGTCGTAGAGCCGGCCGCGGTCGATCTCGACGATGCGGGTCGCCAGGTTGCGCAGGAAAGCCCGGTCGTGGGTGACGAAGACCAGGGTCAGGTTGCCGCGCTGCAAAAACTCCTCGAGCCAGGTGATCGACTCGATGTCGAGGTGGTTGGTTGGCTCGTCGAGCAGCAGGATGTCGGGGTCCTGGGCCAGCGCCCGGGCCAGCAGCGCCCGGCGCAGCATGCCGCCGGAGAGGCTCTTCACCGGGAAGTCGGCCGGCAGTTTGAGGCGCGAGAGGACCTGCTCGATGCGCTGCTGCAGCGGCCAGCCGCCGCCGGTCTCCAGAGCGTGCTGTGCTTCGGCCAGTTCGTCGGCCAGGTCCTCGCCTTGTTCAAGTCGCGAGGCAAGGTCGTGATAGCTGCAGAGCTGTTCGCCGAGGATGCCGAGGCCGCGCGCCGTCACCTGGTAGATGGTGCCGTCAAGGTCGCGCGGCACCTCCTGGGTCAGCCGGGCGACGCGCAGCCCCTGCTGGCGGTCGATCACACCACCATCGGGCGGCAGCTCGCCGGCGATCACCTGGAGCAGCGTCGACTTGCCGGTGCCGTTGCGGCCGAGCAGGCAGATGCGTTCGCCCCGGGCGATGCGCAGGGAAACGTCCTCGAACAGCAGCGGCCCGCCGAAGGCGAGGCGGATATTGCGGAGATTGATCAGGGCCATGGGGGGTCTCGTTCAAACAGGGGGGGATTATGGCAGAATGGCGTTGAGAAGGAAAGGGGAAGGACAGACTTTTCTTTGTCTGTGCCGGGGGCGGCCATGACTCGCTTTTTTGCAGTGGTTCCCTGCCCGGAGTGATACACTGTCAAGTTGCAAGGGCCGCCTGAGCGGCTGCCCGTCAACCTGATTGGAGATTAAGCAATGTTCGAGCTTGGCCGAATGAACCTGCTGCAGGTTCACGAAATAGATGAGAATGGCGCCTGGCTGATGGCCGGGCGGGAGAAGGTCCAGTTGCCGTCGCGCGAAGTCACCGAGGAACTGAAGAAAGGTGACACCGTCCCGGCCTTCGTCTACGCCGACGCCGAGGGCAAGCCGACCGCCACTCTGCGTCAGCCGTTGGCCGAGGTCGGGGAGTTCGCCCTGATGAAGGTCAACCAGGTCAACGTCCACGGCGCCTTCATGGACTGGGGCCTGTTCAAGGATCTGCTGGTGCCGCTCAAGGAGCAGCCGGAGCCGATGAAGCCGGGCCGGAGCTACCTGGTGCGGGTGCGCCTCGACCGCCAGGGCCGGCCGATCGGCACCGCCCGCATCGAGAAATGCCTGACACCGCCCGACGACAGCCTCGCCGAGGGCCAGCAGGTCGACCTGGTCGTCTGGCAGTTCACCCCGCTCGGTGCCAAGGTGATCGTCAACCACCGCTTCGGTGGCCTGCTCTACCGCGACGAGATCGGCAACCGCCTCAACTACGGCGACACCCTCAAGGCCTATGTCCGGCATATCCGCGCCGACGGCAAGCTCGACCTCACCCTGAGCCTCGCCGAGAAGGGGGGGAGGGACGATGCCCGGGCGAAGATCATGAAGGCCCTGGCCGACCACCAGGGGTTCCTGCCCCTGCACGACGGCAGCCCGCCGGAGCAGATAAGGCAGATGCTGGGATTGAGCAAGAAGCTGTTCAAAAAGGGTGTCGGCGGCCTGTACAAGGCCGGCCTTGTGGAATTGAGCGACAAGGGAATTCGTTTGAAGAAGTGACCTGCCTGGAAAGGAGCCTTGCGGGAGTTTTGTTTTCAAGGATGTCTGCTATAATTTTTCCGGCGATTGCCGGACGCGATTCAGGCGCGCCAATGAAATCTACCCGAGAGGAGGAATGAAGCAATGTCAATGGTC
>JBFIMV010000389.1:0-2581 GCA_041611575.1 Desulfuromonadales bacterium
CGGGCCTATAACCCAAAAGAAGGTCAACACATTTCAACGCAAAGACGCCAAGGAAAAAGAAAGACGCGAAGGAAATCTCTCACATTCTTTGGCTTATGTACGCTATTACTTTGCGCCTTGCCCTTTCTCTCTGCGTCTTTGCGTTGAAAAGATTCGAGCCTTTGTTTTGGCTATAGAACCGATCAAAAAACCCGGTCCCGCTCTTTGTCCTTCGCAGGAATCATTACGGCCGCGACACGATCGCAGAGTCAATCGTCAACATAAAGCTTCTCGATTTTCTGAAGTTTATTGGATAGTTTCACACCATCCCTTCGTGCTATTTCGAACATGGCGCGCTGGGTGAAGCCGCCCAGGATGTCACCGTCGTCGGTTGTGATTTGCCAGTCTTCGATATCATCCGTCGCACACACGTACCGGCGTTCCAGGCGGCCGCTGTGGGTGACCGGCGGCGTCACCAGCAGGACGTCATACTCGCTGCCGCTGACCTGGTTTTTCACCTCGGCCCAGAGGTGCTCCACGTTGTCACTGTTGCTGACGAAGCGCAGCTTGACGAGCGCGTTTTGCGGGTACTTCGCGAAAAGGTCCTGAAATTGCGGCAGGCCCGCCCTCGCCTTCTCCTGGGCGGCCAGCAGCAATGGATCGTCCGGCACGGTTTCCAGCGGCGGGAACTCCGGACGGGGCGAAATGACGCGCAGGGCGACAAACACCCCCACGGCAAAGAGGACGAAGACCAGGACTCCCCAACTCACATTGGCCTCCTTCGATGAGCGCACTGACGACTTGCGTCAAAACTGCGACAGGAAATTATCTCCTATAATCAGGCGTATTGCGCAAGTTATGTAATGTAGTTTATCGGCCGACGCAGCCCCCGTCAAAACAGCTTGCTGCCAAGCTTGACATTGACGGCGGGCGTTACGAAAGTCGCCTCACCGCTTTCCGTCTTGGGATATTGCACGCCGAGGACAAGGACTTCGGAGATGACGCCGTCCATTTCTTTCGGCTCAAAGTTCAGCACCCCCAGCACCAGCCGCCCTTTGACCTCGTCGAGCGGATGCTGCGTGAACCTGCCGTAACTGACGCGCTTGCCGTATTTGCCGAAGTCGATCACCATCCGATAAGTCGGCTTCTGTGTCCTCGTTTCAATTTCAACGTCGATCACCCTGCCGACCCTGATGTCGAGTTTTCCGAAGGACTCTTCGAAAGACACCACCGGTTTCAATTCGGTTGCCATTGCCGTTCCTTGATATTGAGAGGTTAGACAAATTGGTGACAGTTACCGAATTTCATCCTTGATTTTGATAATAAGGTAACTGTCACCCTAATTTAGAAGCAAGACCGTAAACCCGTCCGCGCTCCCCGAGGATGAATGTGATCCTACATGCTTTTACCACCCCGGTGAACCTGATAAACTTTCCTGAAAACCTCTTTCCCGGCACCTGCGGCACACTCAGCGCCCCGTTGCGAGGGGCTCCCCAAGGAGACACGCCATGACCACGCCGATGCAGCAGCTCAGCCCGCTGCGCAACACCACCACCGCCGATGACGCCGCCGCACTGGCGGCTGAACAGCTGGCCCACTTCGGCATCGACCCGCAAGGGGCGTACGGCCAGGCGCTGCTGCGGCTGAGCCATAATCTTTATCAGGCCCAGAGTGCGACGGTCGACCTGTGGCGCATTACCCTCGAGACCCTTGGGAAGCTTGACCGCAAGGACCGCATCGCCTGGTTCAACGCCAAGCGTTTCGTTTCCTTCCAGCTGGCAAAAACCCTCGACACCCTGCAGAACCCCCTGCGCAGCACCTACCAGTCGCTCAGCGTGCGCGAGCATGGCTTCGCCTGCAAAGGAGGATACCCGCTGTTCGACAACGTCACCGCCCTGTTCAGCGCCACCCCGGTGATCGCCCGCACCGCCACCTACCTGTTCGCCTGCACCGAGTGGGTGGAGGATGCCTTCCAGGGGCGCGAGCCGCTGCTCGAGATCTACTCGCGTCTGCTCAACCCGACCTCGATCAGCCTGGCCAACCACATGGTCGACCTGGAGGCGGGGCCGCTGGCCACCGAGTACCTGGCCTGGAACTTCAACTCGGGCATGGCGGCCATCGACGGGGTGCTGGCCCACGTGATCGGCGCCCGGGACATCGTCCTCTCCAGCCGCAACATCTACGGCGGCACCTATCAGCTGCTGCACGACTGGTACGGCAAGAAGAGCAACCTCGACCTGGCGCTCGAATGGTTCGACGGCCTGGAAGGCGACGACTTCGCCGCGGCCCTGGCCGCGACCCGATCCAAACACGCCGACCGCCTGGCCGAGGGGCGGCGCATCTACGTATTTCTCGAATCGCCCTGCAACCCCCACTGCAATATCCTCGACGTGCCGGCGATCTGCCGCCTGGCCCATGCGGCCGGGTCGCTGGTGCTGTGCGACGCCACTGTCGGTACCCCCGTCCTCAGCCCGGTGCTGCGCCGCGACGACCCGGCGGAGCGGCCGGACTACGTGATTCACTCCTACACCAAGGACCTGTGCGGCAGCGGCACCACCACTGCCGGGGTGGTGATCGGCCGCAACGAGCGGATGTTCCTGCC
>JBFIMV010000390.1:0-2581 GCA_041611575.1 Desulfuromonadales bacterium
CCCGAACAGGCGGCCACCCAGGTTGCCGGTGAGGTCGAGATCCTCCTGCCGCTGGCCGGGTTGGTCGATGTGGCCGAGGAAGAGAAGCGCCTCGAAAAAGAGATTGCCAAGGTGCAGAAAGACGTTGATCTCTTTTCGAAGAAACTGGCCAACGAGAAGTTCGTTGCCAATGCGCCCGCTGAAATTCTTGAAAAGGATCGCGGCAAGCTGAAGGACGCCGAAGAGAAGCTTGCGGTGCTGCGGGAGAGTTTGGACAAGATCAGGGCGCTGAAGTAGCCAGTCGAAGATGTTGGCAATTCAATTGCGGGGCGACGGATTGATTTCTGTCGCCCCGTATTCATTGACGGTCTTTTGTTTGGAGTCGGGGACTTCCGTTGAGTAAGTACAACGAACCTGCCCGTTGTAGACGATTATTGCCCGATGGTTTCAAGCAACCTGCGGTGGGTGGCGGGTGCACTGATTCTCTTTGAAAAACATGATTGATGTTCCAGCAAGACTGGCAAGAACGACGAAAAACAGGGGGCTGAAGCCTAAGGCCGGAGCGAAGATTTGCGAGAAACCGGACAGCCAGGCAATTGCGATCAGGGTTGAACTGAACGGTTTTAAAGGTTGAACCGCGGATAATACGGCGAGCAGAATCAGACCTGATTCGTAGTACATGGCGTGCGGCGGGATAAGTATCAAAGCCGTGCAGGTTATCGGCATGATGGCTTTAAAGTTCTTCGTCTGGTAAAACTTGATCCACAGGATAGATATATACAGTGTGGTCAGGCTCGAAAGAAGCATCCCGAGGGGAAATGCGATAGTACTGTCTGATGTGAGAACGCTTTGGAAAAAACCAATCCATGAAATGGCATTGATCGAATTTGCCGTAGCATCTGCGTTTGAAAACCACAGGGCAAAATGATACCAGTCGACTATCCAATCCGTGCCGAGCATGAGCGTGCAAATGAAATAAAGGCAACAGGCCGTTGCAGTGGAAGAAAGAACAGCTACCCAACGTCTGGATAATAGCATCAACCCGATCATGGGTAGCGCAAACTGTGGTTTGAACATCATCAGGCCAAGGAATACGCCTGCAACTATTTCCCTGTTTTGGTCCACGCTCTCCCACGCTAGACATAACAGTAGGAAGGTCAACAGAGTGTTCTGTCCCCCGGAAAGTGCTTTGAAAATCGGAAAAAATGTCAGCGATAGAGCAAGGGCGGACAGATAATATCTCCCGGGAATCTCGTATTTATTGAAGAGGATTTTCAGAATTAACAACAGGGCGCCGAACATGACCAAGGTGTTGATTGCATAGGCAAGCCGGTAAGGGAGCATTGCGAGAGCGGCATAGGGCAGCGCTACGAATGGTGGGTAGGCAAAGCACAGGAATTCGCCGGGTTTGTTGAGTAATTCCTCTTGCGCAGCCAGTTGTCGGTCGACGTTGTACAGATCGGCAGCCTCGCCTGCCAATACAATAAGTCCGGCGCCATAAAATGCCGGGAAATCACCACCAAGTCTGCTGCCTTTGATTTGATTGTCTTCAATGAAAACGATGAACAGAAAAAAAGCCGCCGCCAGCGCAATGAGCACTGCGGCAGGGTACCATTTCAGTCTCCAGGGGGTGATGAAGGACATATTCCCCTCCGGGGGATTCAATGAGGCATATGCCGTCGTTCCGGATGGCTGCTCAGGGTGCTTTCTGGTCCGGTTCCTTCGGCAGCGCAGAGGGCGTGAAGCTGTTTACAAAATAGAGCGGCCGCTGCTTGGTCTCGTTAAACATGCGTCCAAGGTACTCGCCGATGACACCGAGGCTCATCAACTGCACGCCCCCCAAAAACAGGATCACAACCATCAGGGAAGGGTACCCTTGAACAGGATCGCCGTACATGAGCGTCTTGAAAATTATGACCAACGCGTAGGTGAACGCGCTGATGGCAGTCAGCAGCCCGAAGTATGTGGCGATCTTCAGGGGCGTGATGGTGAACGAGGTGATTCCCTCCAGGGCGAAATTCCACAGCTGCCAGTAGCTCCACTTGGTTTGCCCGGCAAGGCGCGGTTCGCGACGGTAGTTGACCGCGATCTGCGGATATCCGATCCAGGCGAACAGGCCCTTCATGAAACGATGGGTTTCACGGAGCTGCTTGAGGGCTTCAACGGCCCGACGGCTCAACAGGCGATAATCTCCGGTGTCACGGGGAATCTTGACCCGATTGACACCATGGATGAACCTGTAGAAGAGTTTTGCCGTCGTCTTTTTCAGCCAGGTTTCACCGTCCCTGGCGGTCCTTCGCGCATAGACGACATCATAGCCGTCCCGCCACTTCTCCACCAGTTCGGGGATCAGCTCCGGCGGGTCCTGCAGGTCAGCGTCAATCAGTACGACTGCATCTCCCCGCGCATGGTCCAGGCCGGCGGTCAGTGCGAGCTCCTTGCCGAAGTTGCGGCTCAGGTCGATGAGCGCAATTCGCGGGTCGCCCAAGGCGTTGATGACTGCGAGAGTGCTGTCTTTGCTGCCGTCATTGACATAGAGGATTTCACAGACGATGCCGAGCTTGTCCAGAACAGCTGACAGGCGTCTGTGAAACTCGGGCAG
>JBFIMV010000391.1:0-2581 GCA_041611575.1 Desulfuromonadales bacterium
AAGGTCGTGGAACGCGCTCAACTTCTCGGTCTGACCGAGTTTTCACCGCAAGGTTTCCCGGTGGTTTTCTGGGATCTGTTCGGCGAGCAGGGGCACCCGGTACGGACCACCATTTCGGAGATGGGGCCGCTGCTGCTGTCGCGCCTGCTGGATCTCAACCCGACCCAGACCGGCGTCCTCACCCTGGTCTTCAAGGTGGCCGACGACCAGGGGCTGTTGTTGCTCGATCTCAAGGATTTGCAGGCCATGGTGCGTTTCGTCGGTGACAACCAGGCCGACTTCCGCACCAGCTACGGCAACATCTCCACGGCCAGCATCGGCGCGATTCAGCGTGCCCTGCTCACCCTCGAGCAACAGGGCGCAGAGCAGTTTTTCGGCGAACCGGCACTGAATCTCGAAGACCTCATGCAGACCGGCCCCGGCGGACTCGGCGTCATCAACGTGCTCGCCGCCAACAAGCTCATCCAGACCCCCAAGCTCTACGCCACCTTCCTGCTCTGGCTGATCGCCGAACTCTTCGAGCAGCTGCCAGAAGTCGGCGACCCGCAGAAGCCGCGCATCGTCTTTTTCTTCGACGAAGCCCACCTGCTGTTCGACGACCCGCCCGAGGCCCTGCTCGACAAGATTGAACAGGTGGTGCGGCTGATCCGCTCCAAGGGGGTCGGCATCTATTTCGTCACCCAGAACCCGCTCGACGTGCCCGACACCATCCTCGGCCAGCTCGGCAATCGCGTTCAGCATGCCCTGCGGGCCTTCACGCCGCGCGATCAGAAAGCCGTGCGGGCCGCCGCCCAGACCTTCCGGCCGAATCCCGGGCTGGACGTCGAGCAGGCGATTACCCAGGTCGGCGTCGGCGAAGCCCTGGTGTCCTGCCTCGATGCCAAGGGGATCCCCGCTCCGGTCGAGAGGGCCCTCATCTACCCCCCGGCCAGCCGCCTGAAGCCACTGAGCGAGCAGGAGATCGTCGGCGTACGTGAGAAATCGATCGTCGGCAGCCACTACGACCGGGAGGTCGATCGCGAATCGGCCTACGAACAGCTGACGGCCCGTGCCAGCAAGCAGGCCGCCGAGCCGGCGCCGAGCAGCCGCAAGCAGGCGAAGAAGGCTTCCTCTTCCAGCAATTACCTGGAGGCAGCAGCAAAAAGCGCGGCCCGGTCGATCGGCACACAGGTCGGCCGGCAGATCATAAGAGGAATCCTCGGTTCATTTTTCGGCAAGCGTTGATGATGCGCTGGAGGAGGTTGTATTGGCGAGATTGATGAAACCAATCATCCTGGGCCTGATGCTCGTCTCCCTCGCCGTCGGCGGATCACAAGCGGCCGGCGACAGCAGCCCGCTGCAGTGCAAACCGACGGAAGAGGACGAAATGGGACCCTTCTACCGTCCGGGAGCGCCGTTGCGTTCGGTGCTCGGCACAGGATACGTTCTCACGGGGACGGTGCGCTCGGCGCTCGACTGCAGCCCACTCGGAGCCGCATTGATCGAATTCTGGATGACCGGCCCGGACGGCCGCTACAGCGACGCGTACCGCGCGGCGGTCATCACCGGCGAGGAGGGGAAATACCGGCTGGAGACCGCCTATCCCGGCTTCTACGCCAGCCGCCCGGCGCACATCCACATTCGCGTCTCGGCGGAAGGCTTTCATAGCCTGACGACCCAGCACTACCTTGAGAAAGGGGCACAGCAGGCGGGCTTCGACCTGGTATTGCTGCCATTGCCATGAAGACTGTTCTGATCATCGATGACGACCGCCTGTTCCTCACCTATCTCGGCGATTACATCCGCGAACGCTGCACCAATCTGGAAGTTCTCACCTGCGATGACCCGTTCCGCGGGCTGGCATTGATAAACAACGACATCGACCTGCTGCTGCTCGACCTCGAAATGCCCGGGATCGACGGACGCAAGCTGCTCGGCTATGCCCTCGGCAAAGGGATCGACAGGGGCCGCATCATCATCCTCTCCGGCCATGACGCCGACTACCTGCACGACTGCATCCCGATGGGCGAATGCCTGGCGGTGATGAACAAGCACGAGGCGCGCCAGAAGGAGGTCCTCGACATGATCTTCGACTCCCTCGAACAGAAATCGGCTGCCCCCTGACACTCCCCCGTACACTTGACTCCCGATGGAGTCATTTGTCGCCGGCGTCGCTCCGCTGTTACAATTGAGAGTCAAGGTGACTTACGGAGAACCTTATGAAATCGATTGGTCACAAGCGCTGTTCCTTTCAGCTTCGAATCTTGTTACTTCTCGCCCTGGTTTATCCTGGCCTTGCCGCGGCGCAATGGGACTTTTCCAGGCATTCCATTCCGCTCGACGAGATCGAGGCAGGGGGCCCTCCCAGGGACGGCATCCCGGCGCTGACCGGGCCGAAGTATCTGGCCGCGGACGAGGCCGCCTACATGCGGCCGGACGAGCAGGTCATCGGCGTGGTTCTCAATGGTATCGCCCGGGCTTACCCGACGCGCATCCTCTCCTGGCACGAACTGGTCAACGACCGTTTCGGCGGCCTGCCGGTTCTGGTCAGCTGGTGACCACTTTCCTTCGCGGGGGTCGTGTACTCCCGTAATGTGAACAA
>JBFIMV010000392.1:0-2555 GCA_041611575.1 Desulfuromonadales bacterium
ATCCCATGGGTGGTCCAGTGTGAGCCGCGCGAAATCGACGATTTCATCATCGTTGAAGTTAACCAGCGGCACCATGTTGATCTTGATCGGCAGCATGTCGACCTGTTCGGCCATGCTGATTCCTTCCAGGACCCGTTCCAGTCCCGAGCGCCTGGTCAGGGTCTGGAAACGATCCGGGCGGAGGGTGTCGAGGCTCACGTTGACTCGTCTCAGCCCGGCATTTTTCAAGGCCTGGGCAAACTCGGCGAGTTGCAAACCATTGGTGGTCAGGGTGATTTCCGGCTGTTGCGGCAGACTGGCGAGTTTCTCAATGAAATCGACGATGCCGCGGCGTACCAACGGCTCACCGCCGGTCACGCGAATCTTGCGAATCCCCAGCCGGCAGGCGGCAGCGACCACCTGCAGCATCTCCTCGTAACGCAGCACATCCCCGTGCGCCAGCTCGGCGACACCGGCCTCCGGCATGCAGTAGCGGCAGCGCAGGTTGCAGCGGTCCGTCACGGAAAGTCGCAGATATTCGATGGTTCGACCGAATTGATCTCGCACGTTGGGTTTCCTCGAACAAGTGATAGCCAGGTATCATCCTAGCACCTGGGGACCGGGTTCGGCAACGTCAGCGCTTGAAGTGTCAGCGTTTCTGGGGAAGGTACTGTTCGAAGCTCTTCTTGTCGAGGCAGCAGCGGTATGCCTCTTCGCCATTGATATGCTTCGCCTTGAGCAGCTCCAGGATGTGCTGGTCCATCAACTGCATGCCGTCGCCCCTGGCGGTCTGCATGATTGACGGTACCTGGAAGGTCTTGCCTTCGCGGATGAGGTTGGCGACTGCGGCATTGCAGATGAGAATTTCCAGGGCGGCGACCCGTCCCTTGCCGTCCGCCTTTTTCAGCAGCTGCTGACAGATGACCCCCTTGAGGCTCTCGCCGAGCATGGTGCGTACCTGTTCCTGGGCATCCTTGGGGAAGGCGTCGATGATGCGGTCGATCGTCTTGGGCGCGGAATTGGTGTGCAGCGTACCGAAGACCAGGTGGCCGGTCTCTGCGGCGGTCATCGCCAGCGAGATGGTCTCAAGGTCGCGCATCTCGCCGACCAGGATGACGTCCGGGTCTTCACGCAGCGCCGCCCGCAGGGCATTGGTGAACGACTTCGAGTGCTGGCCGATCTGGCGCTGATTAAGGAGCGATTGCTGGTTCTCATGAATGAACTCGAGCGGGTCCTCCAGAGTCAGGATGTGCTCACGGCGGGTCTTGTTGATCAGGTCGATCATTGCCGCCAGAGTCGTCGACTTGCCGCTGCCGGTCGGCCCGGTGACCAGCACCAGGCCCTTCTTGAGCATGGTCAGCTTGCGGATGCCTTCCGGCAGGCCGAGCTGGTCGGCGGTCAGGATCTTGCTGGGGATGATGCGAAAGACCGCGGCGATGCCCCGGTGGGTCTCCATGATGTTGCCGCGAAAGCGGGCCACTTCGGGGAGGGCATAGGCGAAGTCGAGGTCGATATTTTCTTCGAATTCCGCGCGCTGCTCCTGGGTCAGTATTTCATACAGCAGACCGCGCGCCTGTTGATCGGAGAGCGGCGGATAGTTGAGCTTTTCCATCTCGCCGTTGAGCCGGAAAAGTGGCGGTGAGCCGGTGGAGATGTGCAGGTCGCTGGCGCCCTGCTGCTTCATCAACTTGAAAAGTGAATCGATCTTGGCCATCTCATCTCCCAAAGCACCTGAAGCGGCGCGGATGTTCTCAAAAAGGTCTCACATTCTGGCAGACGGATCTTTTTATTGTCAAGCGCAATGGCGCCGCCCGGCTGGATTCCTGGTTGCCCTCCGGGGTATGATCATGCTATCAAGCCTGCTTCGTACAACTTGGAAAAACATTATGGAGTATCTATTATGAGTAAAGCCCTCGGCCTCCTCTCCGGAGGCCTCGACAGCAGCCTCGCCGCACTCTGCCTGAAACGTCAGGGCATCGAGGTTACCTGCATCTCTTTCGTCACCCCTTTCTTTGGCAGCCGCAAAGCCGAAAAAATGGCGAAGCAGCTGGAGATCCCGTTGATCGTCAAGGACATCAGCGAAATCCACCTGGAGATGGTCAAGTCTCCCCGATACGGTTACGGCAAGAACATGAACCCCTGCATCGACTGCCACGCCATGATGTTCCGCCTGGCCGGTGAGATCATGGTCGAGCAAGGCTTCGACTTCCTCTTCTCCGGCGAGGTCCTCGGTCAGCGGCCGATGAGCCAGAACGCCACTGCCTTGCGCTCGGTCGCCAACTATTCGGGTCATCCCGACCGGATCCTGCGACCGATGAGTGCCCGGCTTCTGCCGATCACGCCGATGGAAGAGCAGGGGCTGGTCGATCGAGAGCGACTGCTCGATATCCAGGGCCGCAGCCGCAGGCCGCAGGAGGCTCTCGCCAGGGAATGGGGTCTGATCGACTATCCTTCATCCGGCGGTGGCTGCCTGCTGACCGAGATTCACTTCTCGGATCGCTTGCGTGACCTCTTCAAATATCAGCCGGAGTGCTCCATTCCGGACGTTGAGCTCCTCAAGATCGGACGCCAGTTCC
>JBFIMV010000393.1:0-2549 GCA_041611575.1 Desulfuromonadales bacterium
ACCCCCCAGATCGGCACCCAGAACATCGAGGTCTGCGCCAGCGGGTAGGTCAGCGACAGGTCGCCGCTGCGGTAGGCGCGACCGTTGAACAGGTGGTACATCATGAAACAGGCGGCCCCCACGGCCGCCAGACCCACAACACGCAGCGAGGGGACCGGAAAGGTGCCCACCATCGGCAGGCCGAGATTCATCAGGCTCCCCGATGCAACGAACATCCACCAGATGAAGACCGTCTTGTCCCTGCTGCGCTTGACCAGCAGGTTCCAGAGGGCGTGCATCAGCGCCGAGAAGAGGATGAGGGTGAAAGCAAGAGTCGACATGGCCTGACAGTCTAACCGCCCCGCGAGTTTAGCGAAACTAAATTTTTTGAATTCGCCTAAACAGTTATCGCGACGATTGACAGCAGGGGCCGGGTTGGTATGCTGAAGACGTTGTAACCATTGATAATTTCAGGCATCATCTGCCTTCTAGACCTCTTTCGACAAGGAGTGCTGCCATGTCCGCCACCCGCACAGAACAAGACTCCATGGGCACCATGACCGTCCCCGCCGGCGCCCTGTACGGCGCCCAGACGGCGCGGGCCTGCGAAAACTTTCCGATCTCCGGCCTGGTCTTTCCCCGCCCCTTCCTGCGCGCCCTGGGGATGATCAAGGAACACGCGGCGCAGGTGAACCGCGAGCTCGGGCTGCTTGACGAACGCATCGCCCTGGCGATCATGGACGCTGCCGAAGAGGTGATCATCGGTGACCTCGACGACCATTTCCCCCTCGACATCTTCCAGACCGGCTCCGGCACCAGCACCAACATGAACGCCAACGAGGTGATCGCCAACCGCGCCTGCCAGCTGCTCGGCGAACAGCTCGGCAGCCGCACCGTCCATCCCAACGATCACGTCAACTACGGCCAGTCGAGCAACGATGTCATCCCGACGGCGATGCACCTGGCCGCCGCCGTGGAGATCAAGGAGCACCTGCTGCCGGCCCTCGCTGCGATGTGCAAGGTGCTCGGCGAGAAGGCGCGCGCCTTCGACGACATCATCACCATCGGCCGCACGCACCTGCAGGACGCCACCCCGGTGCGCCTGGGGCAGGTTTTCGGTGGCTACTTCCGCCAGGTGACCCTGGCGATCGGCGAACTCGAGCGGACTCTCGACGGCCTCTGCGAACTCCCCCTCGGCGGCACGGCGGTTGGCACCGGGCTCAATACCCACCCGGAATTCGCCCAGAAGGTGATCGCCGGGCTGGCCGAAGTCACCGGCCTGCCGCTGCGCGAGGCCAAGGACCATTTCGCCGCCCAGGCCGGCAAGGAGCAGGTCGTCGCTGCCAGCGGGGCGCTCAAGACGACGGCCGTCGCCCTCTTCAAGATCGCCAATGACATCCGCTTCCTCGCCAGCGGGCCACGCTGCGGCCTCGGCGAGCTGCAGCTGCCGGCGGTCCAGCCGGGGAGCTCGATCATGCCGGGCAAGGTCAACCCGGTCATGGCCGAGAGCCTGATGCAGGTCAGCGCCCAGGTGGTCGGCAACGACGCCGCCATCACTCTCGGCGGGATGACCGGCAACTTCGAGCTGAACGTCATGATGCCGGTGATGGCGCACAACCTGTTGCAGTCGATCGATCTGCTCGGCAACGCCGTCGAACAGTTCTCTGAACGCTGCCTGCAGGGGCTGATGGCCGACCGCAAGCGCTGCGAGGCGTTGATCGAGGAGAGTCTCGCCATGTGCACCGCACTCGCTCCGGTGATCGGCTACGACAGCGCCGCCGCCATCGCCAAGACAGCCCACCAGACCGGCAAGACGGTACGCGAGATCGCCACAGAGGAGCAGGTCCTTCCGGTCGAGGAACTCAACCGGTTGCTTGACCCACGGCCGATGACCGAACCGGGGATTCCGGGCAAGACGCGATAAGGGAAAGGGTTCGCTGTTCCCGGGGGCAGCTCCAACGACACACTTCCCGCCGAAAGAGGCCCCGGGAGTCAATGTGCCATCAGCCTTGCGCCCTGATCATCCCGGCGACCTGCTCGGCGGATGCGTCGGCAGGAACCTTCAGCGAGCGTTGCTGTTCCTCTGCATCCAACAAGTCACGCGATGCGAACTGCAGGTCAAGGACATCAACGGTCGCCTCGGAGCTCTGTCCGGGCTCCTGCCTGCGATGGCGGATTCTCTTTCGCAGTTCTGCTTCTTCCAGGGAAAAATCCAGAATACGGCAGGGGACCTTCAGGCGCGATGCCAGCTGCAGCATTTCCCGTCGCCGTTGCCGTTGCAGAAAAGTCGCATCGACGATGACGGACACCCCCGCTTGCAGGAGGGTGCGGGCCAGCCTGGACAGTTGCCGGTAAGTCGCCAGCGTTGATTCGGCCGAGTAGATGCCGCCGCCGGGCGGGGACTTGCTGTCGGCTGTTTCTTCGAGCCCGGCCAGGCGTTTGCGTTCAACATCCGAATGAATCCTCACCGCCTCGCACAACGGCGCCAGCGGGTTGATGAGAGTGGTTTTCCCGGAGCCGGAAAGGCCATGGGCAATGATCAATTGTGGGCCTTGAGGTTGTACGTAACT